>NZ_JBFRFE010000225.1:0-6013 GCF_052114665.1 Stenotrophomonas sp. 2YAF22
GTCGTGTACTGCTTGTGGGCGATCTACGGCTCGTCGGGAACGATCGTGCAGGGCGCAGCCCTGCCGACAACCCCTCACCGCTCCGAATGCCCGCTCTGGTCGTAATCGCGCGGACTGAACAGCTCCGGCTGGATCAACTCGACGAACGCCCGCGCCTGCGCCGACAGCGCCTTGCCGCGCCGCACGATCACCCCATAACTCCGCTCCGGGAACCAGCGCTTCATCGACCGTGCGGCCAACCGTTCGCGGTCAGCATCGTTCAGGCACAGCGCCGGCACGATGGAAATACCCATGCCCATCGCCACGTACTGCTTGATCACTTCCCAGCCGCCCACCTCCAGCGCAACGGTGTAGGCGATGCGGTGACGCTGGAACACCTGGTCCACCAGCCGGTAGGTGATCTGCCGTTTTGGCGGCAGCACCAGCGGGTAACGGGCGATGTCGGCCAGTTCCAGCTCGCCACCGCTGGCCAGTGGATGGTCATGCGGGGCGATCAGGACCTGTTCGAAACGGTAGGCCGGCGCATAGCTGAGGTCGGCCGGCACATCGGTCATCGAGCCGATCGCCAGGTCGGCGGCATCCTCGCGCAGCAGGTCGGTGCCGTCGGCGCTGATGGCGTTGTGCAGGGTCAGGCGTACGTCAGGGTAATGCTGGCGGAAGCGTTCGACGATCTTCGGCAGCAGGTACAGGATGGTCGAACTGTTGGCGGCGATGTTCAGCTCGCCCGCGTCCAGCCCGCGCACCTTGTCGCGGAAGCGCGCTTCCAAGCCGTCCAGGCTCTCCACCAGCGGCTGTGCCATTTCATACAACAGCTGGCCCTCGCGACTGGGGACCAGCCGCCGGCCGCTGCGCTCGAACAGGGGGACTCCCAGCTCGCGCTCCAGCGCCTGCAACTGCAGGCTGATGGCCGGTTGGCTGACGAAAAGTGCCTCAGCCGCCCGTGAGACCGAGCCCAGGCGCACCGTCTGGCAGAACGCGCGCAGCGGCTTCAGCCGATCGGATTTGTAGGAAAAACGAGGACTTGGCGAGGTGCGTGTGGTCATGGCGTCACAAGTATTAGCACAAGTTATGTAAAGCATTGCAAAAACTGTTTTGTCAAATACAGGGCTCCAGCCGCACGGTGGAGTCGTTCCCCCACGCTGGAGTTCTGCCATGTCCGCCGTCGCTTCCGCTGTTCCCTCCACCGCCGCCAAGGCCACGCCGGGCATCGCCCTGGCGACCCAGGTGGCGGGCCAGGCCACCGTGCTGCCGGCGCCGTTGCTGGCCCTGCTGGTGTCCCTGCACCGGGCAGTGGAACCCGGTCGGCAGGCGCGGCTGCAGGCCCGTCGCGAGCGCCAGGCGTTCTTCGACCAGGGCGGCCTGCCGGACTTCCGCCAGGACACCACCGCGATCCGCAGCGGTGACTGGACGGTGGCGCCGCTGCCGGCCGCGCTGCAGGACCGTCGCGTCGAGATCACCGGCCCGACCGACCCGAAGATGGTCATCAACGCGCTGAACTCCGGCGCCAAGGTGTTCATGGCCGACTTCGAGGATTCGACCTCGCCGACCTGGCGCAACCTGCTGGCCGGTCAGCAGTCGCTGGCCGCTGCGGTGCGCGGCGACCTGCAGTACACCGCACCCAATGGCAAGCATTACGCACTGCGCCCCTACGATGAGCAGGCGGTGCTGATCGTGCGTCCGCGCGGCTGGCACCTGGACGAAAAGCATGTGCGCGTGGATGGCCAGTTCCTCGCCGGCGGCCTGTTCGACGCGGCGGTGTTTGCCTTCCACAATGCGCGCGCGCTGCAGTCCAGGGACCGCGGCCCGTATTTCTACCTGCCCAAGCTGCAGAGCATGGAAGAGGCGGCGCTGTGGGAGACCGCGCTGTCGCACATCGAAGGCATGCTCGGCCTGCCGCACGGGCAGATCAAGGTGACCGTGCTGATCGAGACGCTGCCGGCGGTGTTCGAGATGGACGAGATCCTGCATGCGCTGCGCGATCGCATCGTCGGCCTCAACTGCGGGCGCTGGGATTACATCTTCTCGTACCTGAAGACCTTCCGCCGCCACGCTGACCGCGTGCTGCCCGAGCGTGGCCAGGTGACGATGACCCAGCCGTTCCTGAAGGCGTATTCGGAACTGCTGATCCAGACCTGCCATCGCCGCGGTGCACACGCGATGGGCGGCATGGCCGCGCAGATTCCGATCAACAACGATGCCGCCGCCAACGAGCAGGCGATGGCGCGGGTGCGTGCCGACAAGCTGCGCGAAGTGACTGCTGGCCACGACGGCACGTGGGTCGCCCATCCGGCGCTGATTCCGGTGGCGATGGCGATCTTCGACGAGCACATGCCCACGCCCAACCAGCACCACGTGCTGCGCCAGGATGTGCGCGTGGGTCGCGATGAACTGATCGCGCGGCCGCCGGGCACGATCACCCGCGCTGGCTTCGAAGGCAATGTCGAAGTCTGCGTGCGCTACCTGGCTGCATGGCTGGATGGCAACGGCTGCGTGCCGATCCACCACCTGATGGAGGACGCGGCCACCGCCGAGATCAGCCGCAGCCAGCTGTGGCAGTGGCTGCATACCCCGGGCCAGCAGCTGGACGACGGCACTGCCATCGATCTGGCGCTGCTCGATACCACCCTGGCGCAGCTGCCCGCGCGCCTCGGCGACACCTCGGCGCTGCCCGGTGGCGGCCGCATCGAAGAAGCCATCACCCTGCTGGCCGAGTTGAGCCGCAGCAACGAACTGACCGACTTCCTGACCCTGCCGGCGTACGCGCGCATCGACTGACCGCTGCATGCCGGTTTTCCCGCCGCTTCCTTCCCCGCTGCATCCGCACGAACCGAACTGGAGATAGACATGAGCACGCTGCCCACTGCCGAACAGATCCAGCACGACTGGGACACCAATCCGCGCTGGGAAGGCATCCAGCGCAACTACAGCGCCGCCGACGTGGTGCGCCTGCGTGGCACCGTCCATATCGAGCATTCGCTGGCCCGGCTGGGCGCGGAAAAGCTGTGGAAGTCGCTGCATGAGCGTGACTTCGTCAACGCGCTCGGCGCGCTGACCGGCAACCAGGCCATGCAGCAGGTGAAGGCCGGGCTGAAGGCGATCTACCTGTCCGGCTGGCAGGTGGCGGCCGATGCCAACCTGGCCGGGCAGATGTACCCGGACCAGTCGTTGTACCCGGCCGATTCGGTGCCGGCGGTGGTCAAGCGCATCAACAACACGCTGCTGCGTGCTGACCAGCTGCACCATGCCGAAGGCAAGGATGACATCGACTTCCTGCAGCCGATCGTGGCCGACGCCGAAGCCGGTTTCGGCGGCGTGCTCAACGCCTTCGAGCTGATGAAGGCGATGATCGAAGCCGGTGCCGCCGGCGTGCACTTCGAAGACCAGCTGGCCTCGGTGAAGAAGTGCGGGCACATGGGCGGCAAGGTGCTGGTGCCGACCCGCGAGGCGATCGAGAAGCTCAACGCCGCGCGGCTGGCCGCCGACGTGCTGGGCGTGCCGACCCTGCTGGTGGCGCGTACCGACGCCGAGGCGGCTGATCTGCTGACCAGCGACATCGATGGCAACGACAAGCCATTCGCCACCGGCGAGCGCACCGTGGAGGGCTTCTACAAGACCCGCAACGGCCTGGACCAGGCCATCAGCCGCGGCCTGGCCTACGCACCGTATGCCGACCTGGTGTGGTGCGAGACCGGCAAGCCGGACCTGGAATTCGCGCGGAAGTTCGCCGAGGCGATCCATGCGAAGTTCCCGGGCAAGCTGCTGGCCTACAACTGCTCGCCCAGCTTCAACTGGAAGAAGAACCTGGACGACGCCACCATCGCCAGGTTCCAGAAGGAGCTGGGCAGCTACGGCTACAAGTTCCAGTTCATCACCCTGGCCGGTTTCCATGCGCTGAACTACGGCATGTTCAATCTGGCCCACGGCTATGCGCGCCGGCAGATGAGCGCCTTCGTGGAGCTGCAGGAAGCCGAGTTCGAAGCGGCCGAGCGCGGCTTCACCGCGGTCAAGCACCAGCGCGAGGTCGGCACCGGCTACTTCGATGCGGTGACCCAGGCGATCCAGCAGGGGCAGTCCTCGACCACCGCGCTGACCGGCTCGACCGAGGAAGAGCAGTTCCATGGCGAGCGCAGCGAACGGGCTGCGTGATCCGGTCATGCCGGCCGCTGGCCGGCAACCTTCTGTGTTCCCGCAGTCCTTGATGCGGTCGGCCAGCAGCCGGCACGACCAGGGCTCGGGCTGATCAGGGTGGCCAGGGAAGGGCCAGACGACGCCGGCAGATCGGGGGATCTGCCGGCGTTGTTGTATCTGCGGCTGCTGCGACAATCGGCGTCGCGGTCACCGCAAGATATTGATATGGCTTGCTTTCTCCCCGCAGTCAACGGGGGTGAACGGGCAACTCTGCGGCATGCAGGGCGGGGCACCGCGTCTTCACAAAAATGAGAAGCGGCGCACAGTTTGATTCACTGATATGCTCCGCGGCTCACCAGGGGACGCTGGCGGCGGGTGCAGGGAATGACCGGCAGGGGTGCGGCCGAGAACATCGACACGACAACCGGTATCGCCAAGGTGGCGATGGCCGAGATCGTGCATGCGCTGCTTTCCGAAGAAGAGGTTGCCCTGTTCGCCCGGTTTGCCCAGCCCTGCAGGCTGCAGGCGGGCCAGTGGCTGTTCCACCGCGGCCATCGCGGCGAGTGCATGTACATCATCCTGGAAGGCCTGATCGAGCTGGATTTCGGCGAGGACCTGGTGCTCAAGACACTCGGCCGGCATGAGTTCTTCGGTGAGCTCGGCCTGTTGATGGGCGACCATCCGCGCAGCGCCAGCGCGCGGGTGATGGCCGACTGCCACGTGCTGGAGCTGGGACCGGCTGATTTCCATCGCCTGGTCGAGTCCGACCCGGGGCTGGTGGCCTACTTCCTGCGGCGCACGATCCTGCGCGTGCTGACCAACGAGCAGGCCCTGATCAGCCAGCTGCGGCGGCGCAACCATGACCTGGAAGCCGCGCTGGACAACCTGTACATCACCACCCACCAGCTGACCCACACGCGTGAGCTGGTGCGCACCGACGAACTGACCGGCCTGCACAACCGCCGTGGCCTGGCCCTGTTCCTGCAGGAATGCCGCACGCAGGAAGAGGGGCCGCCGCAGGCGCTGCTGCTGATCGATTGCGACCGCTTCAAGCAGATCAACGACCGCCACGGCCACCAGGCCGGCGACCGGGTGCTGCAGAGCATGGGCAACATCCTGCGCTCGATGGCCGGCGAACATGACCTGGCCTGCCGCCTGGGCGGCGACGAGTTCTGCCTGATCCTGCGCCGGGCCAATGTCGAGATCGTGCAGCACGCGGCCGAGTTCATCCTCAGCGCGGTGCACGGCCTGCTCGAGCGCAGCCATGGCACCCCCCACGTCAGCCTGGCCAGCATCGGGGCCAGCCTGCTGGCCCCTGACGCGGACTGGAGCGAGTGGTACGCTCGCGCCGATCGTGCGCTGTACCAAGCCAAGCGCGCAGGCGGCAACTGCCTGCGGTGGACCGATGGTCCGGATGGACAATGAGCGGAGATCCAGGCGATGAATGGCGACAACGGAACGTCGACCCCGCATAACGCCCAACTGCGGGCGCTGCTTTTTACCGACCTGTGCGATTCGCTGCAGCTGGTGGAGCGTATCGGCGATGTCGCCGCCGCCGAATTCTTTCAGCAGCATGACCGCCTGGTCCTGGGGCTGCAGCAGCACTGGAACGGCCAGCTGATCGATCGGTCCGATGGACTGTTCGTTCTGTTTGAGCGCCCCATCGATGGCATTGGTTTTGCGATTTCCTACCAGAACGCCGTCGACGCGATGGGCCACGAGCGCGGCATCGTGCTGCGCGCGCGCGCCGGCCTGCACGTGGGTGACGTGCTGTTGTGGGACAACAGTGCCGAGGCCGTCGCCCACGGCGCAAAACCGGTGGAAGTCGAGGGTCTGGCCAAGCCCATGGCCGCGCGTTTGATGCAGCTGGCGTGGCCTGGACAGG
>NZ_JBFRFE010000226.1:0-5996 GCF_052114665.1 Stenotrophomonas sp. 2YAF22
GCAGGAAGCGGTGCAGGTCCAGCGCATGCGGCAACACGCCCGGCGAGGCGGCGCAGCGCCTCAGCCACGGCGGCGCCAGGACCAGCGTTGGCCCTGGGTCAGGTGCTGCAGCTGCGGATCCCCGGCCAGCAGGAAGCGGTGCAGGTCCAGCGCATGCGGCAACACGCCCGGCGCGGTCGGCTCGGCATCGCCGGCGACCTGCCAGGACAGCGAAAGATCGGTGCCGCCGGCAGTACCGGCGGGTGCCAGGCGCCAGCACCAGGCGAAGAACGGGTCGGGTTCGTCGGCGAATTCAGCGTAAACGTCGGGCAATGGGGACTCATAGACCACGATCCGCACTTCACTGGCACCATCACCGAGCAGGCCGACGGCCTCCAGGCACGCCGCTTCCACCGTCGACTGGCCAGCGGACAACGCCAGGTAGTTGCCCCGGTGGCCGCGGGCGATCGAATACAGCGCGGCGATCGCGTTGTGCACCGACAGGCCGAAGCCGGTGGGTGACAGCGGCTGATCGTCCACCAGCGAGCCCAGCAGGTCCATCGAACGGGCGACATCGCCATGGCGGCTGGCGAACACCAGCGGCACCTGGCTGTCAGCGCCCTGCCCGTCCTCGCACCAGCACGCGGCCTGGATCGCCATGCGGCCCAGGCGCTCGATCCGGCGGCGCTGCATGGCCGGAATCTCGGCCAGCGCCGGCGTGTCCTCACCCTGCGGCAGGAACGGTGCTCCGGCCCAGCCCATCCATTGGCTACGCTCGGTCAGGCCAGGCGCCCAGGCGGCCCAGTCGACAACGGAAAATTCGATCATTACCGGTGATGTTTCGATGGGCGAACGAGAGTCTCGAGCCATTACGGCGACACGCGGCTGCCCCCCATTCCTGCAGCCATGCATCCGTCCAGGACGTCGCCGGCTGCCCCCCTGGCTGCCGGAAAGGAGCGCACGCTAGCACGTCCGACACAGGGATGACATGTTTCACAAAGCACAACGGGGAGCGGTCAGCGACCGCCCCCCGCATGGACCGATCCAGCGAGCCGGTTCAGTGGTAGCCGGCGTCGGCGCGTACCTTGCCGCGGAACACCCGGTAGGACCATGCCGTGTAGCCCAGGATCACCGGCAGCAGCACGACCAGCCCCACCAGGGTGAAGCCCAGCGACGAGGCCGGCGCGGCGGCCTGCCACAGCGTCATCGACGGCGGCAGCAGGTACGGCCACATACCCAGCACCAGGCCAGCGAAGCCAAGCACGAACAAGGCCAGGCTGAGCAGGAACGGCGGCAGGTCGCGACGCGGATGGGTGGCGCTGCGCCACAGCGCGATGGCCACCGCCAAGGTCAGCAGCGGCACCGGCGAAAGCCACCAGAAGTTGCCGTCGCTGAACCAGCGGTCCATCAGCCGCGACTGCAGGAACGGCAGCCAGCTGCTGACCAGGCCCATTGCCGCGATCACCGCCACCACCAGCGGGCGGGTCATCTGCCGGGCCAGCGCCTGCACGCGGCCTTCGGTCTTCAGGATCAGCCAGGTGCTGCCCAGCAGTGCGTAGCCGGCTACCAGCGCGGCACCGGTCAGCATCGCGAACGGGCTGAACCAGCCGAACGCCCCGCCCTGGTACACGCCATCGACCAGCGGCAGGCCCTGCACCAGCGTGCCGAGGATCACGCCCTGGGCGAACGTGGCCAGCAGCGAACCGAGGCCGAACGCCACGCTCCACAGCCGCCGTGAACGGTGCGCCTTGAAGCGGAACTCGAAGGCCACGCCACGGAACACCAGCGCCACCACCAGCAGCAGCACCGGCAGGTACAGCGCCGACAGCAGTACGGCATACGCCTTCGGGAAGGCGGCCATCAGGCCAGCGCCGCCGAGCACCAGCCAGGTCTCGTTGCCGTCCCAGATCGGCGCGGCGGTGTTCATCATCAGGTCCAGCTGTTCCTCGTCCTCGGCGAACGGGGCGAGGATGCCGATGCCGAGCACGAAGCCGTCCAGCACCACATACATCAGCACGCCAAAGCCGATCACCGCGAACCAGGCCACCGGCAACCAGGTCATCAGGTCCATGTCAGCGCTCCTCCAGCGGTTCGTCGGCGGCCGACAGCGGCCGCGCCGGGGTGTGGCTGCCATGGTCCAGCGACGGGCCTTCGTCGTACGGCTGCGGGCCGTGGCGCAGGATCTTCACCAGGTACCAGATGCCCCAGCCGAACACGAAGGCATAGCCGACCACATAGACACCCAGCGACAGCGCGGTCATCCATGCACTCTGCGGGCCCACCGCATCGGCGGTGCGCAGCACACCGTAGACGACCCACGGCTGCCGTCCCATCTCGGTAACGAACCAGCCCGATATCAATGCGATGAAGCCACTGGGCAGCATCCAGTTCCAGCCGCGCAGCAGCCACGGCGAATCCAGCAGCTTCTTCCGCCACAGCTGGATGGCCGAGACCCAGGCCAGCACCAGCATCAGCGTGCCCAGCCCGACCATGATGCGGAAAGCAAAGAACACCGGCGTCACCGGCGGCCGCTCGCTGGCCGGCACCGACGTCAGCGGATCGAACGTACCGTCCAGGGTATGGGTGAGGATCACGCTGCCGAGCTTGGGAATGGCCACCTCGAAATCGTTGCGCTCTTCCTTCTCGTTGGGCAGTGCGAACACCACCAGCGGCACGCCCTCGCCCTCCTTGGTCTCATGCCAGTGCGCTTCCATCGCCGCGATCTTCATCGGCTGGTGCTTGAGCGTGTTCAGGCCGTGCATGTCGCCGACGAAGATCTGCACCGGCACGGTCAGCGCGGCGAACGCCACCGCCGCGATCAGCATGCGCCGACCCGCTTCCACGTGCGTGCCCTTGCGCAGGTACCACGCGCCCACGCCACCGATCACAAAGCAGGTGGTGATGAACGAGCCCAGCGCCATGTGCGCCAGGCGATAGGGGAACGACGGATTGAATACCACCTGCCACCAGTCCACCGGATGCACGATGCCGTTGACCATCTCGTAGCCGGCCGGCGTATGCAGCCAGCTGTTGGACGACAGGATCCAGAACGTGGAGAACAGCGTGCCCAGCGCCACCATGCAGGTGGAGAAGAAATGCAGGCGCGGCGAGACCCGGCCCCAACCGAACATCATCACGCCGAGGAAGCTGGCTTCCAGGAAGAACGCGGTCAGCACCTCATAGGTCAGCAGCGGGCCGATGACCGTGCCGGCCACTTCGCTCAGCCGCGGCCAGTTGGTGCCGAACTGGAAAGCCATGACGATGCCGCTGACCACCCCCATGCCGAACGACACCGCGAAGATCTTCTGCCAGAAGAAATACAGCTCGCGCCATACCGGCAGCTTGGTTCGTAGCCAGCGCCATTCGATGAAGGCCAGCCAGCTGGCCGTGCCGATGGTGAAGGCCGGGAACAGTACGTGGAAACTGATGACGAATCCGAACTGGATCCGCGACAACAACAACGCGTCCAAGGGACGCCTCCTGCCGGGTACGGGTGGGATACCGGACCACTTTAGGAGGATTTAGTTAAGGTGGGATGCGACCGGGTGACGCGCTGCTTCACTTTGTCGCAGGTGGAGGCGGGTTCTGGGATGAATGGGCTAAAGGGGCTTCAAGAGCGCCAGGGGCGCCTCCCGAACAGTACGCAGTGCCCTGGGAATCAGCGCGGCAAGGCTTGCCGTCATCACCAGCGCAACGGCGATCATCCCGCTCAGCCACGACGACATCCACATGCCGTCCTGTGGCGACCATACGAGATGAAGCGAAAGTGCCCCCAGCAAGGCGCCGGGAGTGGTGAAAACACTGACTTCGAAGATGATCTCGGAAAAGATTACGGACCCACGAGCACCCAGCGTGCGTCGGATGCCGATGGAGCGTCTTCTTCGATCAAGCCATGCGCCGACCACCCCGGACACTCCCGCCATCAGCACACCCAGGACCACCACGGCCATGAAGGCCAGCATGGCTGTCGTGAAGCGGTCCGCGCGAACGTATGCATCGCGGTATCCCGCCAAGGTATCAACGCCTGCCGGGTTCACGATGCGATAGGAGCGCCGTAGCGCTTCGACGGCGCGGTCAAGCAACACGCGGTCAACGTCCAGATCGGACTTCGTAAGGTAGTACCGGTTCGCGCCTGATGGAAAACCGGGAAACAACGCCCACTGTGAATCCCGATCATTTCCTCCCGGTGCGGGTCCAACGACAGACGAAAACACGCCCACAACGACCCTGCTGCTCCCGGGTCCGAAGTGCAGCCGACGTCCAACTGCGTTCTTTGCCCCGAAAAGATGGGTGGCAAGCGCCTCACTGATCAGCACCACATCGGCTGCATCGGCAGTTTCATGCTCCGTCGGGCTGCGTCCCAGAACGATACCCGCGCCCAGCATCGTCAACAGACCCGGGCTGGCAGTTATCACGGCAATACGATCGCAGCCTGCCACGTTACTCGTACCTGCGGCCATGGAATGCGCCATGGCCGCATCGCTGATGCAGGCGCCGTAGTGATGGGCTCTGCCCCCGAACGGGACCGAGTCGCTTGCCACGGTCTGCCGGACGCCGGGAAGCTGGATCGCAGACAGGTCGGATCGCACCATCGACGGCTCCACGCCTCCTTCGACGTCCGAGACGCGGATGACGCCAATCGATCCTGCATCTGGAATGCTGTTCATGTTCAGCTTTGAAAGACCGCCTACGGCGGATTGCAGGGCAACCGTGCACGCCAGACTGGCAAGCGCCGCCTGCACGAACAGCAGCGCCGCACGACCTGCCTGGTTCCGGACCTCTCGCATCGAATCCAGCATCTCAGGCAGCTCCCTTTGCGAACATCCGCGATAGTGAATTGCTCCGGCAGATATCCAGCGCTGGAATGAGTGCACAGAGCAGCGCTGTTGCAAACCCGAGACCGGCGGACATCAAAACTGCCCTTGCATCCCATGTGGTTATCGCGGACGGAAGCACATCGGCCGCAGCGACCAACAGCATGCCCGTCACGTACGCGGTAGCGGCCAGGGCCGCACTGGCCAATCCAGACCAGGCGCATTCCCACATGAGCTGGGCAAGTACATCCCGCCGCCGAGCACCCAGCGCACGACGTATTGCAAGCTCCCGGCGACGTGCCCCCAGGCTGAAGCCGAGCAGCGCTGCGGCATTGACAATGCAGACCACGAGCAGGAGCAGCGACAGCCGAAGCTGCATCTGGGTGCGGTCGGGTACGAGCCCTTGCCGGTCCAGCCATTTCACCAGCGGCCAAAGACCGACCTGATCGGTGTCCGGATGGGTCTGCAGACCCTTCGTGTGTGCATATCCGCGCAGCATCGCGCTGTACCCAGCTACATCGTCCGGTGTGGGCAACCAGGCCCACAACTGCAGCCAGGAAACCTGAGGCCCCGCGAGATCCACCCCCTCTCCTCCACCCCAGACCGTCATGCCATCGACCACGGTCAACTCGTCCGCGATGGCAGTTTCAATGGGCAGATAGATCTGGTCGGGCGCCACGAAGGGACGGCGCGTCACATCCCCTTGGAACATCGGCACTGGATGCCAGTTCTCCGCAACGCCGATGACCATGTAATTGCGCCTGCTCAGTTCCAGCTGATGCCCGATGCATCCCTTCGGGCACTCGACTGCCGCCAGCGCGTGCGACAGCACAGCGACCCGACTGCCAGACTGCCCTTCCTCCGCCGTCCATGGGCGCCCTTGGACGATGGTGATCCCGAGCACGTTGAAGATCTCCGGCGTTGCGTATCTGGCACGGAGTCTGGCGCTGAATTGTCCGGGCTTCAGAAGCGTCACGGCGCCGCCCGCCATGGCAGCCTGCGACCACGCCTTGCCCTGGTGCAGAAGTGCTTTGGCATCAGGCCAGGTCAGCGCTTGACCGGAATCGGGGGCTCCTGCTCGCTGAACGCTCGGCCGGCTGTCCAGGTGCGGGCGGAAAAGCGACTCACTACGACCGGGAGCCGGATCTGATGATGCCTGGAGAACAATGGACAGCATCACCATTGCGGTTCCCACGCCTACAC
>NZ_JBFRFE010000227.1:0-5957 GCF_052114665.1 Stenotrophomonas sp. 2YAF22
GCTCCAACACCGAGCCCTTGCTGCGCCTGAACGTGGAATCGCGCGGGGATGCAGCGCTGATGCAGGCACGCACCGATGAAATCGCCACGCTGTTGAAGTCCTGAGCGGAGATGTCCCGATGAACACCGTCCAGCCCGTCATCCTCTCCGGGGGTTCCGGCACCCGCCTGTGGCCCTTGTCGCGCGAGGCGTACCCCAAGCAGTTCCTGCCTCTGGCCGGTGAGCTGACGATGCTGCAGGCGACCTGGCAGCGCGTGGCCCCCATTGCCAGCCGTGGCCCGCTGGTCATTGCCAACGAGGAACACCGCTTCGTTGCTGCCGAACAACTGCAGCAGGTCGGCGCCGAGCCGGCCGCGATCATCCTCGAGCCGGTCGGCCGCAACACCGCCCCGGCCATTGCCGTGGCCGCGCTGGAAGCCACCCGCGACGGCGCCGATGCGCTGTTGCTGGTACTGCCCTCCGACCACGTGATCACCGACGAAGCCGCGTTCCGCGTTGCGGTGCAGGCGGCCGCCGGCGCCGCTGAAGCCGGCAAACTGGTCACCTTCGGTATCGTGCCGACCGGCCCGGAAACCGGCTACGGCTACATCAAGGCCGCCGATGGCCAGGGCGTGCGCRCAGTCGAACGCTTCGTCGAAAAGCCCAACCTTGAAACCGCCACCGGCTACGTGGCCAGTGGCCAGTACTACTGGAACAGCGGCATGTTCCTGTTCAAGGCCTCGCGCTACCTGCAGGAGCTGGAACGCCTGCAGCCGGCCATGTTGTCGGCCTGCCGCACGGCATGGGAGGGCGCGCGCCGCGATGCCGACTTCACCCGGCTGGACAAGGACGCGTTCACTGCGGTGCCTTCAGATTCGATCGACTATGCGGTGATGGAAAAGACCGCCGATGCCGTCGTCGTGCCCTTGGATGCCGGCTGGAACGATGTGGGCTCTTGGACGGCACTGCGCGATGTCTCGCAGCAGGATGGCGATGGCAACGCGCACCAAGGTGATGTGATCGCCATCGACTGCCGCAACACCTATGCCTATGGCCAGCGCCTGGTGGCGATGGTCGGGCTCGATGATGTCATCGTGGTCGAGACCGACGATGCAGTGCTGGTCGGCAAGGCCGATCGCATGCAGGAGGTCAAGACGGTGGTGGCGAAGCTGAAGGCTGATGGCCGCAGCGAAGCCACCTGGCATCGCAAGGTGTACCGGCCGTGGGGAGCCTACGATTCCATCGACAACGGCGAGCGTTTCCAGGTCAAGCGGATCACGGTCAAGCCCGGCGGTACGCTGAGCCTGCAGATGCATCACCACCGTGCCGAGCACTGGATCGTGGTCAGCGGCACCGCCGAAGTTACCCGCGGCGATGAAGTAATCCTGCTGAGCGAGAACCAGAGCACCTACATCCCGCTGGGCGTGACCCATCGCCTGCGCAACCCGGGCAAGCTGCCGCTGGAACTGATCGAAGTGCAGTCCGGCAGTTACCTCGGCGAGGATGACATCGTCCGGTTCGAGGATACGTACGGGCGCAGTTGAGGGTTGTTTGATTGCCGGGCCTACGGCCCGGCAATTGGTTGCGGCAACACCCAGAGCCAAAGCCGCTCTGGCGTTCTGGCGCGACCTTACTCCACCGTAACGCTCTTGGCCAGGTTGCGCGGCTTGTCCACGTCGGTGCCGCGTGCCAGCGCGGTGTGGTACGCCAGCAGCTGCACCGGGATGGTGTGCACCACCGGGCTGAGCACGCCGGCATGGCGCGGGGTGCGGATCACGTGCACGCCYTCGGACTCGTTGAAGTTGCTGTCCTGGTCGGCGAACACGAACAGCTCRCCGCCRCGCGCGCGCACTTCCTGCATGTTGGATTTGACCTTCTCCAGCAGGCTGTCGTTGGGTGCGATCACCACCACCGGCATGTCCTCGTCCACCAGCGCCAGCGGCCCGTGCTTGAGCTCGCCGGCCGGGTAGGCCTCGGCGTGGATGTACGAGATTTCCTTCAGCTTGAGCGCGCCTTCCAGGGCGATCGGATAGTGCAGGCCACGGCCGAGGAACAGCGCACTGCTCTTGCGTGCGAAGCGCTCGGCCCATGCGGCGATCTGCGGTTCCATGTTCAACGCATGCTGCACGCTGCCCGGCAGGAAACGCAGCTGCTCCAGGTAGTCCGCTTCCTGTGCGGCATCAACGCGGCCATGCAGCTTGCCCAGCACCACGGTCAGCTGGAACAGCGCGGCCAGCTGGGTGGTGAACGCCTTGGTCGAGGCCACGCCGATCTCGGCGCCGGCACGGGTGTAGCAGACCAGTTCGCTGGCGCGCGGAATCGCGCTTTCCGGCACGTTGCAGATCGACAGCGTGTGCGTGTGTCCCAGCGATTTGGCGTACTTCAGCGCTTCCATCGTGTCCAGCGTTTCGCCGGACTGGGAGATGGTCACGATCAGGTGCTTGGGATTGGCATACGCGGCGCGATAGCGGTATTCGCTGGCGATCTCCACGCTGCACGGCAGGCCGGCGATGGCCTCGATCCAGTAGCGCGCGGTCAGGCCCGAGTAGTAACTGGTACCACAGGCCAGGATCTGCACGCCCTCGATTCCCGACAGCACCGCTTCGGCATTCTTGCCGAACAGTTCGGCCGGGAAGCCACCAGCGTCGATCGCCGCTTCGATGGTGTCGCCCAGCGCACGCGGCTGCTCGTGGATCTCCTTCTGCATGAAGTGGCGGTACGGGCCCAGCTCCAGGGAGGCCAGCGAGACATCGGAGAGATGCACATCGCGCTCGATCGGCTGATCGTTGCCATCGAAGATGCTCACGCCATCCCGGCGGATCTCGGCGGTGTCGCCCTCTTCCAGGAAGATCACCTTGCGCGTGGCCGACAGCACGGCCGACACATCGGACGCCACGAAGTTCTCGCCCTCGCCCAGACCCACCAGCAGCGGGCAGCCCATGCGGGCGCAGACGAAACGTTCCGGCTCGGCACGGCTGATCACAGCCAGCGCATAGGCACCGGTCAGTTCCTTGACCGTGTGCTGCAACGCGACCAGCAGGTCATCGCCATTCTTGAGATGGTGATGAATCAGATGGGCGATCACTTCGGTGTCGGTCTGCGACTCGAAGGTATAGCCCAGCGCGCGCAGCTTCTCGCGCTGTTCTTCATGGTTCTCGATGATGCCGTTGTGCACCAGCGCCACGCCATGGCTGATGTGCGGATGCGCGTTCGCCTCGGTGACACCGCCATGGGTGGCCCAACGGGTGTGGCCGATACCCAGGCTGGCGTTGAAGCCTTCAGCCTCGGCAGCAGTTGCCATCTCCGAGACACGACCGGTACGGCGCACGCGGCGCACGTCGGGCCGTTCGGCTTGATCGATCACCGCAATGCCCGAGGAATCGTAACCGCGGTATTCCAGTCGCTTCAGTCCTTCGATCAGCAGCGGCACCACGTCGCGCCCGGCGATCGCACCCACGATTCCACACATGTCACGCATTTCCTTGAAGACGGTCGCCGCATTCTAGCCTGCGTGTCCGCCAGCCCCCTCCTGTCCGCTTAATGAAAGTGTCCGGAAAGGCCCCAGCAGGGCATATGCAGCCGTTGGATCTGGTCAGTCCAGCAGCTGGATCTCAATGAAGCGCTGGCGCAATCTCTTGCATGACCCGCTTCAACCCATCCTGCCACCTCGGCAGCGCGATGCCGAAATCCTGCTGCAACCTGCTGTTGTCCAGTACCGACCATGCTGGACGCTTGGCCGGCGTCGGGTACTCGGCAGTGGTGATCGCCTCGACTTTCGGCCCCTGCGACAGCACGCCTGTTGCTACCGCTTCCGCAAAGATCGCTTCGGCAAAGCCGTGCCAGCTGGTCTCGCCCTTCGCGGTCAGATGCCACGTGCCCGACAGTGTGCCGTCGTGCTGCAGCGCTTGTGCGGTCACATCGGCAATCAACGCTGCCGGCGTCGGCGTACCGACCTGGTCGGCGACCACACGCAGCACGTCGCGGTCCGCCCCAACCCGCAACATCGTGCGCAGGAAGTTGGTGCTGTGCGAGGCATATACCCACGCGGTGCGGAAGATCAGGTGGCGTCCACCGGCCGCGCGGATGGCCTCCTCACCGGCCAGCTTGCTGGCGCCGTACACGCCCAGCGGGGCGGTCGCATCGTCTTCCCGGTAGGGGCGCGCGCCCTGCCCGTCGAAGACATAGTCAGTGGAGTAATGCACCAGCGGGACGCCGGCCTGCGCGCACCAGCGTGCCAGCACGTCCGGTGCCTCCGCATTCGCACGGAAGGCGGCATCGCGGTCGTCCTCGGCGCGGTCGACCGCGGTATACGCGGCCGCATTGACCACCACCGTCGGCTGCACACGGTCCAGCAGTGCCGCCAGCGAAGCAGGCTGATCGAAGTCGGCCACTTCGCACGCGGTGCCACCGGGCAGCGCACCGCTGCGGGTAGTCGCCACCATGCTGCCCAGCGGGGCCAGCGCACGTCGCAGTTCCTGACCCAGCTGACCGTTGGCACCGAGAAGCAGGATCGTCACGGCTGGTAGACCGGCAGGCGGCCCTCGGCAATGTCTTTCATGAACGGCGCAGCCTCATCCTTGGCCGAGAGCGTCGGGGCGCTGATCGGCCAGTCCACGGCGATGTCGGCATCGTTCCAGCGAATGCCTGCGTCGCTCTCCTTCACGTAGACGTCCGTGCACAGGTAGCTGAACAGTGCACGTTCGGACAGCACTGCGAAGCCATGCGCGAAGCCCTCCGGGATCCAGAACTGCCGCTTGTTCTCCGCGCTCAACACGACCGCTTCCCAGCGTCCGAAGGTCGGCGAACCGCGACGGATATCGACGGCAACGTCGTAGACCTCGCCTTCCAGCACCGTGACCAGCTTGCCCTGCGGCCGCGGCCACTGGTAATGCAGGCCCCTCAGCACGCCCTTGGCAGAGGCGGACACATTGCTCTGCACGAATGCGCCCGGCAGGCCATGCTCGGCAAAACGATCCGCATTCCAGGTTTCGAAGAAGAAACCGCGATCGTCGCCAAAGACGGCCGGCTCGATCACCTTGCAGCCGGAGAGCGCGGTCTCGATCAGCTTCACGGCACCACGCCCCGCAATGCCAGCGAATGCAGGTACTGGCCGTAGCCGTTCTTGATCAACGGCGCCGCCAACGCCTCCAGTTGTTCGGCGGTGATCCAGCCCTGGCCGAAGGCGATTTCTTCCGGGCAGCAGACCTGCAGGCCCTGGCGGGTCTGGATGGTCTCGATGAAGTTGGAGGCTTCCAGCAGCGACTGGTGCGTGCCTGTATCCAGCCACGCATAGCCACGGCCCAGCGCTTCCAGATGCAGGTTGCCCTCGCGCAGGTAACGCTGGTTGAGATCGGTGATCTCCAGCTCGCCGCGCGGCGACGGCTTCAGCTCCGCTGCGTAATCGCTGGCGTTGCCATCGTAGAAGTACAGGCCGGTGACGGCATAGTTCGAACGCGGCTTCTCGGGCTTCTCGACCAGGTCGATGACCTTGCCAGCCTTGTCGAACTCGGCCACGCCGTAGCGCTCCGGATCATTGACCCAGTAGCCGAAGACGGTCGCGCCGGTGTCGCGCTGGTCGGCGTTGCGCAGCACTTCGCGCAGGCCGTGGCCGTGGAAGATGTTGTCGCCCAGCACCAGGCAGCTCGGCTTGCCGCCGATGAAGTCCTTGCCGATCAAATAGGCCTGCGCCAGCCCGTCCGGACTCGGCTGCACGGCGTACTCGATGTTCATGCCCCACTGCGAGCCGTCGCCCAGCAGGCTCTGGAAAAGCGCCTGCTCGTGCGGCGTGTTGATGATCAGCACGTCGCGGATGCCGGCCAGCATCAACACGCTGAGCGGGTAATAGATCATCGGCTTGTCGTACACGGGCAGCAGTTGTTTGCTGACGCCCTTGGTGATCGGATACAGGCGGGTACCCGAGCCACCTGCGAGGATGATGCCCTTGCGTTGAGTCATGCGGTTGTCCTCTGTCTGGTGATC
>NZ_JBFRFE010000228.1:0-5926 GCF_052114665.1 Stenotrophomonas sp. 2YAF22
GGTCTTCCGCACGTGGCCGGCGCAGGGCATCCAGCCAGCCCATGACGCGCCTCAGTAATGGACGACCGAACGGATCGACTTGCCTTCATGCATCAGCTCGAAAGCTTCGTTGATCTTGTCCAGGTCCATGGTGTGGGTGACAAACGGGGCCAGCTCGATATCGCCCTTCATCGCGTCTTCGACCATGCCCGGCAGCTGGCTGCGGCCCTTCACGCCACCAAACGCGGTGCCCATCCACTTGCGGCCGGTGACCAGCTGGAACGGACGGGTGGAGATCTCCTGACCCGAACCGGCCACGCCGATCACCACACTCTGGCCCCAGCCACGGTGCGCGCATTCCAGCGCCGCACGCATCACGTTGACGTTGCCGATGCACTCGAAGCTGTGGTCCACGCCCCAGGTGGTCATTTCAACGATGACCTGTTGGATCGGCTTGTCATGATCCTTCGGGTTGATGCAGTCGGTGGCACCGAATTCGCGGGCCAGCTCGAACTTGGACGGGTTGGTGTCCACCGCGATGATGCGCCCGGCCTTGGCCTGGCGCGCACCCTGGATGACCGCAAGGCCGATGCCGCCCAGGCCGAACACGGCCACGCTGTCGCCTTCCTGCACCTTGGCGGTGTTGTGCACCGCGCCGATGCCGGTGGTCACGCCGCAGCCGAGCAGGCAGACATGCTCCGGGTTCGCTTCCGGGTTGATCTTCGCCAGCGACACCTCGGCAACGACGGTGTATTCGCTGAAGGTCGAGCAGCCCATGTAGTGATAGATCGGCTCGCCGTTGTAGCTGAAGCGACTGGTGCCATCGGGCATCACGCCCTTGCCCTGGGTGGCACGCACCGACACGCACAGATTGGTCTTGCCGCTCTTGCAGAACAGGCATTCACCACATTCGGCGGTGTACAGCGGAATCACGTGGTCACCCGGCTTGACGCTGGTCACGCCCTCGCCCACCTCCACCACGATGCCAGCGCCTTCATGGCCCAGCACTACCGGGAACAGGCCTTCCGGATCATCGCCGGACAGGGTGAACGCATCGGTGTGGCAGACACCGGTGTGGGTGATCTTGACCAGCACTTCGCCCGCCTTCGGCGGGGCGACGTCGATCTCGACGATCTGCAGCGGCTGGCCGGGACCAAAGGCGACGGCGGCACGGGATTTCATGATGGCACTCTCCAGAAAGGGCTTGCGGAAAACAGAATGCGCGGCGCTGTGTCGCGCCGTCGTTCATTTCAGGTACGAGCGGATCAACGCGCTCATGTCGCGCACGCGTTCGGCGCGTTGTTCATCGGAGGCGGCGGGCTGGCCGAACTCCTCGCGCAGGTGCGCTTCCATCACTTCGGACATCAGGCCGTTGACCGCGCCACGGATGGCGGCGATCTGCTGCAGCACCGGCCCGCAGTCGGCGCCGGCTTCCAGCGCGCGGTCCAGCGCATCGCACTGGCCGCGGATGCGGCGCACGCGGGCCAGAACCTTCTTTTTCTCTTCGGGAGAGTGCGGCATGGCGGACCGGCCTCGGAACTATACTGGGGGATAGTATACAGGAGCCGATCCGGACCTCAATCAAAGGCCCCCTCTGCGGCCAGCCGGGTCAGCTCTTCCACCACGTAACGCACCTTCGGCCGCAGATGCCGCGTCTGCGGCCACAGCGCGTGGATGTCTACATGGTGCTGCGTGCAGTGGTCCAGTACCGACTGCAACGCACCGGATTCCAGGTGATGGCGCACCAGAGACATCGGCATCTGGCAGATCCCCAACCCGGCGATCGCCCCCTCGATCACCGCATCGCCATCGTTGAGCTGGTGCGTGGCACTGGGGATGAAGCTGCCGTTGGTGCCCTCGCTGCCGATCCGCCACGCCACCGACTGGCCATGACGGAAGCCGACCACGCTGCGATGGTCGCGCAGTTCGTCCAGCGTCTGCGGCACACCATAGGCCTGCAGGTAGGCCGGCGACGCGCAGGTCACCAGGCGCTGGCTGGCCAGCTTGCGCGCGACCAGGTGCTCGGCGTGATGCAGGCCACCAAAGCGGATCAGCAGATCGATGCCTTCTTCCACCGGGTCAACGAAGTGATCGGTGAAGGTCATCGTCAACTGCAGGTCCGGGTGTTCATTGCACATGCGCAGCAGCACCGGCAGCACCACCAGCCGCCCGAATGAAGACGGCATGTCGATGCGCAGGCGGCCGCTCGGCAGATGCGCAGCCGAGCCCAGGCAGGCTTCGGCCGCCGCGATTTCATCCAGGGCCGCGGCGCAGGAGGCGTAGTACGCCTCGCCGTCGGTGGTCAGCGCGATGCGCCGGGTGGTGCGATGGAACAAGCGCACGCCCAGCCGCGTTTCCAGCCGGGCGATGGCCTTGCCGACCGCCGAGCGGGAGATGCCCAGCGCGTCTGCGGCCTCGGTGAAGGTGGCCGAGCGCGCCGTGGTGACGAAGGTCGCCAGACCGTTCAACGATTCGACAGGCAGCATGGGCAGACTCACTCATTGGGGACAGATAGTCCCGCTTGGCGGGAAATCTACCGCCTTTATGCGCCTGCATGTCAACTCCATCATGGTGCTGTCGCGCCGTTGGCGCCCTCCCACCTCCGAGATGACTGACATGACCGCCGCCCTGTTCCGCCCCTTCGACCTCACTGGACTGCCCCTGCACAACCGCATCGTGATGGCGCCGATGACCCGCGCCCGCAACCCCGGCGCCGTCGCCAATGCACTCACCGCCCAGTATTACCGGCAGCGCGCCAGTGCCGGCCTGATCATCAGTGAAGGCACCCCGGTCTCACCGCAGGGCCAGGGCTACATCGACGTGCCGGGCATCTGGTCGGCCGAGCAGGTGGCCGGTTGGAAGCTCGTCACCGACGCCGTACACGCTGCGCAGGGCGCGATCTTCGCCCAGCTGTGGCACGTCGGGCGCATGTCACACAGCTCGCTGCAGCCCGATGGCGGCCAGCCGGTGAGCGCTGGCACGCGGCCGGTGGCGAGCGATCCGAAGAACACCTCGTTCGTGTACCTGGACGACGGCAGCCGTGGTCATGCCGATCCGACGCCGCCGCGCGCACTGCGCACCGACGAAGTGCCGGGTATCGTCAGCGACTTCGTTCGCGGCGCGGAAAATGCCATCGCCGCCGGCTTCGATGGCATCGAACTGCATGCCGCCAACGGCTACCTGTTCGAGCAGTTCCTCAACCCGATCACCAATGATCGGCAGGATCTGTACGGCGGTTCACTGCGCAACCGCGCACGGCTGATCCTGGACACCGTGGATGCGATGGTTTCGCGCATCGGCGCGCATCGTGTCGGCGTGCGCCTGGCGCCGAACAGCCAGACCTTCGACATGCCGGCCTATGCCGAGAACGAAGCCAGCTATCTTTATCTGGCCGAAGAGCTTGGCAAGCGCGGGTTGGCGTATGTGCATCTGAACGACAACTACCTGCGCGGCGAGCCCGTCATCGGCGAGGCGTTCCTGAAGACCTTCAAGCAGAGCTACGGCGGCACCGTGATCCTCGCCGGTGGCCTCACCCGTGAGCGTGCTCTGCGCCTGGTCGAGGACGGCATCATCGACCTGGCCGCGTTTGGCCAGCCGTTCATCGCCAACCCGGATCTGGTCGAGCGTCTGCAGCGCGATGTGCCGCTGGCCGTGCCCGATCGCAGCACCTATTACGGCGGCGGCACCGAGGGCTACCTCGACTACCCGCTGGCACAGCCACGCGTGGATGCGGTGCACGCCGTGCCATCTTGAGCGTCATGGAGCCTTCTCCACCTTGGTCGCGTCCGAGTCGTGGGTCAGTACGCGGGTGGTGATCTCCCCCTTGGCTGAATCTCTGCGACTCAGTTCAAGCCGTCCCTGGTTGCCCTGCGCAACCAGGCTGGCAGCAAAGCTGCCTTCATTGGACAGCGTGGTGATCACGGCCGTGCCATCGGCCGCGACCCTCATACCCGCCCGGTCGCGCACTTTGTAACCCACGCCAACGGGCGCATCCAGCGCCATCACCGCGCTGCCATTGGCCATGGTGCCGATGCCACCGCGCTCATCGCCTTTCGCATCGTAGATCGTCATTCCCGTTGCGCGCGAGTTGCGCGCGACATCATCCACATCCTCGGCAATCTGCACGCGCGTGCGCCCTTCACTGTCGAGCACGGTCAGCTTGTAGGTACGGATCTCCGGCACCACGCCGGCATCGGGCGTGGCTACACTGGTCCCGACCAGAGCCAACGATGCGCCCAGTACGAACATCGAGACTGCCAGCAGATTCCTGCGCCGTAGCCTGTGCTCCAGTCGTTCCAAGCGTACGGTCATATCCTGCTCATGCATGTTGCACTCCCTGGTTGGCTCTGTGATGGGTCCGTCACCTGCTCTCGGCTTCCACGTGGATCACACGGTTGGAGGCTCCGCCTTCAGCAGAAGCCACCCGGTTCAGCTCCAGCTGTCCTTCCGCCCCCTGCGCGACCAGCCTGGCAGCAAAGCCACCGGCGTTGGACAGGACACCGATGAACGCCGAACCGTCCGCTCCCACCTTCATCCCGGCCCGATCCGACACGCGATAGCCAACGCCGCGCGGCGCATCGAGAGCAACCGTGGCACTGCCATCGTCGGCAGTCACCATGCCTCCGCGTTCCTGTTCATTGCCATCGAAGATGATCAGCCCCGCCACCCGCGCATTGCGCTTGATGTCCAGGTCCGGCGCGTCCTCACCGATCTCCACGCGCTTGCGGCCCTGGTGGTCAAGCACGATCAGGCGATGGGTGCGGATCTCCGCAGCAATGCCGGCCTCCGGCCGGGCAGAACCACGACCGGCCAGCATGATCGACATCATCAGCACGGGTGCTGCCACCAGCAGCCAGCGCCATCGGCCTGCCCGTTGCTCCAGCTTGCGTACTCGCGCTTCCACTTCCAGGTTCCGCATGGAATCCTCCCTGGCAACGGGGCCACCGGTCGGAACGACGAGGCACCCGGTCTGGAACTACAGTTCGATCCTAGACGTCACATCCGCGTCCAACAACATGACGAAAGTCCCCATGAACTCCGTCACCATGTCCTTCATCGTCAACCTCGACGTCCCCGATCTTGCAGCGGCCGAAGCGTTCTACACCGAAGCCTTCAGCCTGCGGCTCGGCCGCCGACTCGGCCCGGGCGCGCTGGAACTGCTCGGTGGTCCCACGCCGCTATACCTGCTGCAAAGCGATGCCGGCAGCGCAGCGACCGAGCACGGCGATGTACGCGACTACGAGCGTCATTGGACGCCCGTGCATCTGGACTGGGTAGTCACCGACATCGACGCTGCGCTTGCCCGCGCGATCGCGGCCGGCGCCATCCTTGAACAGGCCGTGCGCGAACACAGCTGGGGAAGGATCGCCGTGCTGGCCGATCCCTTCGGCCATGGCTTCTGCCTGATCCAGTTCAGCGATGCAGGCTATGACGCCCTACTGGCGTAGCACGCGAGTTCACCACGGTAACGGCACCGCCTCACCATTGGCGCGCTCGCCGTAGTACAGCGACGGCAGCAGCCGCGACAGGAAACTGAACTCGGTATAACAGTGCTTGAGCAGGCCCAGGCCAATCGCATCGTTGGCATCGCGCTGCGGATCTTCACTGTCCAGGCCCAGCACGAAGCGGCTGCGCAGCACGCAGCCGAACGGCGTATCGCGGGCGACGTGCAGCATCTGCCCGTCGCAGGGATCACCGTGCGCATCCAGCCGAACGTGCTCACCAAAACCGATGCGCGCGGCAATCACCGCCGAGACATCGCCCGCCTCCTGCGCCGCCTGCAGACGCTCAGACGTCAGCAACGTGCGCGGATCGTGGAACTTCAGGCGCGCTGCCACCGGCGGGATGTCGGCCAGCGACTCGACGGCCTGGATGCTCGCGCCATAGTAGCTGCGCCACGTGTCGGCAGTGCGCGAGCTGGGCTACCGGTCACCGCTGCTGACCGCCC
>NZ_JBFRFE010000229.1:0-5924 GCF_052114665.1 Stenotrophomonas sp. 2YAF22
AACTGTCGAAGGCGGGGCACTGTGGGTTTGCGGGGTGTGAGCCGCATGGATGCGGCGACCAAGCCTMCATGGACGKATTCACGGCGTCCCCGCAAACCCACAGTGCCCCGCCATCCCACGGRATGCGCGCCGTTGCTGTTGCTTCGGCTGTTGCTGTTGCTGTTGCTGCTGCGGGTGCAGGGCGCAGCCCTGCAGAAGAACACTCTTCAGGAACTGCAGGACAGCATTGAACAGCCGGCACGATTGTCTGCCCACGCTGGGCGCTTGCCGGCGTAATGCTCCAGACCCGGGCGT
Source organism: Stenotrophomonas sp. 2YAF22 (assembly GCF_052114665.1). Taxonomy (NCBI): domain Bacteria; kingdom Pseudomonadati; phylum Pseudomonadota; class Gammaproteobacteria; order Lysobacterales; family Lysobacteraceae; genus Stenotrophomonas; species Stenotrophomonas sp. 2YAF22. Next base: position 295 of record NZ_JBFRFE010000229.1, read on the forward strand.
TCGGTGTATGGATCACGCAGCACGTCCTGCAGGGCATGCACACCGCCCAGGTCGCCCTGCTCGGCGCGGTCGATCGCTTCCTGTGCCAGCCAGTTGCGCAGCACATACAGTGGACTGGCCGCGCCCATCTTCGCGACACGCTCGGCTGCCGGCAGCGGATCGGCACGCAGCCGCGCCGCGTACTCCTGCAACCACTGCTGCAGAGGTTCCTGCACCGCGTGCTGGCGCTCGGCGTCGTAGAAGACCTCGGCCAATACGCTTGCATCGGGTGCGTTGGCATCAATGCGCATCAACGCACGCCATCCCAGGGTCATGTCCATGCCGCCGTCCTGCATCAGCTGCTGCCAGCGCTGGTAAAGCTGCAGATCGGCATCGTCGGCCGCGGCCAGCCCCAGCTTGGCCGCAACATCGCGGCGGGTGCAGGCGACAAAGGTCGCCTGGTAAGCGGCCAGCCCTGCCTGCAGCGGCTGCACGTCGGCGAACAACGGCGACAGCGCCTGCGCAAGCCGGTTGAGATTCCAGTACGCCACCTGCGGCTGGGGGCCGAAACGATAGCGGCGTCCCTGCGCATCGGTGGTGTTCGGGGTCCAGTCCGGGTCGAAGTCTTCGACCCAGCCATAGGGGCCATAGTCCAGCGTCACGCCGAGCACGGAGAGGTTGTCGGTGTTCATCACCCCGTGCACGAAGCCCACGCGCATCCAGTGCGCGATCATCTCTGCGGTACGCACGGCGATCTGTGCGAACCAGTCGCCATACAGCGCTTCGCCCTGCCCCGTCAGTTCCGGGAAATCGCGGGCGATGCACGCCTCGACCAGTTGCTTCAGCAGTGCGGTCTCGCCACGTGAAGCAGGCAGTTCAAACGAACCAAAGCGCAGGAACGAGGGCGATACCCGGCAGACGATCGCGCCAGGTTCCGCACGCGGATGACCGTCGTAGAACATGTCGCGCACCACGTCTTCGCCGGTGCCGACCAGCGACAGGGCGCGCGTGGTCGGCACACCCAGGTGATGCATGGCCTCGCTGCACAGGAATTCACGGATCGACGAGCGCAGCACCGCACGGCCGTCGGCGCCGCGCGAATACGGCGTCGGCCCGGCACCCTTCAGCTGCAGCTCCCAGTGCCGGCCATCGGGGGCGATCACCTCGCCCAGCGAGATGGCGCGGCCATCACCGAGCTGACCGGCCCAATGGCCGAACTGATGGCCTCCATAGTTGGCCGCCCACGGCTGCATGCCCGCGTACAACGCGTTGCCGCCGAACACCTCGGCGAAGCCTTCGTCATCGACCTGCGCAGGATCGAACCCCAGCATCCCGGCAACCTCCGGCGACCACGCCAGCAGCACCGGCGCTGCGACAGGCGTCGGCATTACCGACGACCAGGCCGCACCCAGCACTTCGCGCCGRCGCGGACCGGACTCGGGATCGCCCGGCAGCAGATTCAGCAGGCGGTTGTCGAACTGGGGAGCTGTGGTATCCATGAGCACAGCATGGGGGCGACGACGGCCGTCCTCAATCGCCGCGCAGGGCCTGCAATGCCCCGCCGTGCGCCTCGGCGCGCCGGTAGGCCGGTCGCTCGCCGATGCGCTTGAGGAAGCCACGCAATGCCGGCTTGTCGTCCAGCCCGCCGCCGCGTGCGGCCGCCGCCTGGATCGGGAAGCTCATCTGGATGTCCGCAGCGGTGAAGCGTTCGCCTGCAAACCACGGGCTTTCGGCCAGGCGCCGTTCCATCCAGTCCAGATGCAGGCGTCGCTGCGGGCCGATGAAACCGCGCTCGGCCTTGTCGGCGATGCTGCGGGCGATCGGACGCGCGAAGAACGGCATCGGCGCGCTGCGGATGCGGCTGATCACCAGGGTCAGCAGCATCGGCGGCATGGCCGAACCTTCGGCATAGTGCAGCCAGTAGAGGTAATCGATGCGCTCTTTGCCTTCGGCCGGTACCGGCGACGGCGACAGCTGGCGATGCACGTCGTAGCGGTCAACCAGGTAGTCGAGGATGGCGCCGGATTCGGCCAGGATGAGGTCGCCATCCTGCAGCACCGGCGCCTTGCCCAGCGGGTGCACCTGGCGCAGTTCCGGCGGCGCCAGCATCGTCTTCGGGTCGCGCGGGTAGCGGCGCAGCTCGTAGTCCAGCCCCAGCTCCTCCAGCATCCACAGCACACGCAGCGAACGGGAGTTTTCCAGATGATGGACGATGCGCATGGGTACGATCCTTGGGGAGGCCTGCATCGTACCGTGCCGGGTGCATGCCCTTTGTAGAGCCGGGCCTGGCTCGACGCTACAAGAAGCCATAACGAAAAACGCCGGGAGCTTTCGCTCCCGGCGTTCTGGCTACCAAACGGTAGCAGACGGATTAGACCGCCTGCACCTGGTCAGCCTGCATACCCTTCTGACCCTGGACGGCGACGAAGGTAACCTTCTGGCCTTCCTGCAGGGTCTTGAAGCCGGTGCCCTGGATCGCGCGGAAATGCACGAACAGGTCCGGGCCGCTTTCCGGGGTGATGAAGCCGAAGCCCTTGGCGTCGTTGAACCACTTGACAGTGCCGGTCTGACGATCAGACATATTTACTAACTCCTGAAACACATGTTGAAAAAAATCGCAGCCACCGGGTATCGGGGCCGAGACTGAGTTGCAGGCGTTGGTAAAGCGGATCGATGAGCGGATCGTGAGATCAACTGCACCAGGCCACGATTCACGGTGACCCTAGCAAACACAGTGGGCCAGACGATACGCGTGTTTTGAGCAAAAAGCGATAGCCATGATATTCAGCGTCAAACGGCCAGCCCCTAGACAGGGCAAGGGGTTGCACCAGATCGAGGCTAAACCCGGGTCCCCATTCAGGTTTTTCCTACCCTACACTGGGTAAATGACTGAAGCTGAAACCCGAGCTGAACCCCTGCTCCACCGCATCTGGGTGGACGCAGACGCCTGCCCTGTTGTCATCCGCGACATCCTGTTCCGCGCAGCTGAACGGGTCGGCGTGGAGCTGACCCTGGTCGCCAACCAGTGGATCCGCACCCCGCCTTCGCGCTGGCTGCGCTCCATCCAAGTTCCGCAGGGACTGGATGTGGCTGACAGCGCCATTGTCGAACGGATGGCTGCCGGCGACCTGGTGGTCACCCAGGACATCCCCTTGGCGGCCCTGGTGCTGGAGAAGAAGGGCGTGGCCCTGAACCCGCGCGGCCAGCTGTACACCCCCAACAACATGGCCGAGCGGCTGTCGATGCGCAATTTCATGGAAGAACTGCGTGGCGCCGGCGTCCAGACTGGCGGGCCACCGCCGCTCGGCGCGCGCGACCGCCAGTTGTTCGCTGCCGAGCTGGACCGCTGGCTGGCGCGACGACCGGGCAGGTGAATCCGGCTGTGCGTCAGCCGGGAACGCACAAGGTGCGCGCGCTGCGGAAGCTGCGTCGCTGGCCGGTCAACGGATCATCGAAGGCCAACGCCTGCGCCAGCAGCTGCAACGGCGGCTCGGCCGCCCCCTCTGGCCGCACGTGCAGCTGCGGATAGAGCTCGTCCCCCAGGATCGGCGCCCCGAGCGCGGCCATATGGACGCGCAGCTGATGCTTGCGGCCGGATTCGGGCGCAAGCCGGTAGCGCCAGACCGGGCCGTGCGCATCAATGACCTCGACACGGGTCCGCGCATTCGGCTCGCCGGGAACTTCAGCCATACGGAAGAACGGTTCCCCCGGCTGCAGTCGGCTATGCCGTTCCAGAGGAAACCGCAGCTCCGGCAAGGCCGGCGCCAGCGCCTCGTAGGTCTTCTCGATGCGGCGCTCACGAAACAGTCGCTGGTAGGCGTCGCGCGTTTCCGGCTGGGTGGAAAACAGCAGCAGGCCGGCCGTCAGCCGGTCCAGCCGGTGCAACGGCACCAGGTCGACGTTGCCGGTGCGCTCGACCAAGCGCGCCAGCAGGGTCTGGCGCACAAATGCGCCGGCCGGCGCAGTCGGCAGGAAGTGCGGCTTGTCGGCCACCAGCAGGTGCGCGTCGTGATGCAGGATGCTCTCTACGAAAGGAATCACCGGCTCATCGGCCACTTCACGGAAGTAGCGGATCTCCAGCCCCACCTGCCACGGCATGTCCGGCGCCAGCGCCCTGCCCTGCGCGTCCTGTATCCGCCCGCGTGCGAAGCGACTCTCCCATTGCAGCCGGTCGATGCGCGGGAAGCGCGCGCACAGGCCCTCCAGCAGGGAAACCCAGTCACCGGGCGGCAGCTGCAGTCGGCTGGGCGTGGTCATGGCGCGATCGGGGCGCCATCGATCTGCAGACGGCGCGGACGTGAACGGGACATACGACAGGGCAAGTCGGAAGAATCAGGACGGCCAGCGTGCCACCGATCACGCCCTGCCGACACCCCCATACCGGACACCCCCGGGGCAAACCTCTATCATTGACGGTCTTTACCCCTCTGGATCTTCATGGCCCTCACCGCCACCATCCGCAAGGCCGAACTGCAGATCAGCGACATGGATCGCGGCTACTACGCGACCCACAACCTGACCCTGGCCCAGCATCCGTCTGAAACCGACGAACGCCTGATGGTGCGCCTGCTCGCCTTCGCGCTGAACGCTGGCGACCGCCTGGAGTTCGGCCGCGGCCTGAGCACCGACGATGAGCCCGACCTGTGGGAGCACGACTACACCGGTGACATCCTGCAGTGGATCGACCTCGGCCATCCGGACGAGTCACGCATCCGCAAGGCCAGCAACCGCAGCCGGCAGGTGCAGGTGGTCAACTACGGCGGCAATGCGTCGGACATCTGGTGGCAGAAACAGAGCAAGGGCCTGGCCCGCTTCGACAACCTGTCGGTGGTCGACCTGGACGGCGGCTTCGTCGATCTGTGGGGCCAGCAGATCCAGCGTGCGATGCGCTGGAGCGTGCTGATCCAGGACGCCGAAGTGCAGCTGCTCAACGATCAGATGCAGCTGGACGTGATCCCCAACTGGCGCAAGCGCGCCAAGGCATGAGCACGATCCGCTGCGACGTGCTGGTGATCGGTGCCGGCGCGGCCGGGCTGATGACCGCGATCACGGCGGGCCAGCGAGGTCGGCATGTGCAGGTGATCGACCACGCCAACAAGATCGGCAAGAAGATCCTGATGTCCGGCGGTGGCCGCTGCAACTTCACCAACACCGGCACCACACCGGCCAACTTCCTGTCGGCCAATCCGCATTTCTGCAAATCGGCGCTGGCGCGTTACTCGCCGTACCACTTCATCGAGATGGTCGAGCGCCACGGCATCGCCTATCACGAGAAGGAACTGGGCCAGCTGTTCTGCGATGTTTCGTCCAAGCAGATCGTGAAGATGCTGGTGGACGAATGCCAGCAGGCCGGCGTGCAGATCCGCACGCAGTGCAGCGTGGAGCGCATCGAGCACGGCACTGACGGCTTCCGCGTGCACACCACCCACGGCCTGTTCCATTGCGCCTCGCTGGTGGTCGCCACCGGCGGCCTGTCCATTCCCAGCCTGGGTGCAACCGGGTTCGGCTATGAGATCGCGCGCCAGTTCGGCCACCAGGTGCTGCCCACCCGTGCCGGCCTGGTGCCGTTGACCCTCAGCGGCACCCACCAGGAGCGTCTGGCCGAGCTTAGCGGCGTCGCCCTGCCGGTCGAGGCCAGCTGCAATGGCACG
>NZ_JBFRFE010000230.1:0-5924 GCF_052114665.1 Stenotrophomonas sp. 2YAF22
CCGATGAACCTGGAAACCCCGCATCTGCCGGCCAGCGGCCGGCACTACCCGGGTTTACCGCGGCGGCGAACGATCCTCACCGCCGTCGGCCGGCTCGACAGCCGCCAGGCCACCGTTGCTGCGCCGTTGTTCCTCGTACGTGCGGAAGGCCTGGTGGATGTGCTTGCGCAGCTCGTCGTCGTTCCACGGCTTGGTCAGGAACCGGTAGATCGCACCGCGGTTGATCGCATCGGTCACCGTGTTGAGGTCGGTATAGCCCGACAACACCAGCCGGATCGTGTCCGGGTACAGCATCTTCACCCGGCCCAGGAACTCGGTGCCGCTCATGTCGCTCATGCGCTGGTCGGACAGGATCACCTGCACGTCGTTGATGGCCAGCAGATCGAACGCATCGCGCACGTTGCCTGCCGCCAGGATGCGGTACCCATCTCGGCGGAACAGGCGCACCAGCGAGCGCAGCACATTCTCTTCGTCATCCAGCAGCAGCAGGGTGCGGTCCGGGCGGGTTTCGGCGAACGCTTCGGGACGCAGGTAGCGCCGGCGCAGGGTCATGCCGGCGGCATCGGCGGACATCGGTTCGCCGAACAGGTAGCCCTGGAACACGTCGCAGTCGTTGCGGCGCAGGAAGCCCAGCTGTGCCTGCGATTCCACGCCGTTGGCGATCACCGTCATGCCCAGCTGGTGGCCCATCGCAATGATCGCGCGTGCGATCGCCGCTTCACGGTTGCCGGCCGGAGCGCTCTTGATGAAGCTGCGGTCGATCTTCAGCTTGTCCACCGGGTAGCGCACCAGCGCACTCAGGCTCGAATYGCCGGTGCCGAAGTTGTCCAGGCTCAGGCTGATGCCTTCGTTGCGCAGGTTGGCCAGCGTTTCGTGGACGAAGTTGACGTTGTTGGTCAGCGCGCTTTCGTTGATTTCCAGCGTCAGCATCTGTGCCGGCACGCCGGAGGCCTGGATCACGCCCATCACTTCGGCAAAGAAATTCGGGCGCAGCAGCTGCAGGGTGGACACATTCACCGCGATGGTGAAGTCATCAAAGCCCTGGTCGCGCCACAGCCGGGCCTGCTTCAACGCACCTTCCAACACCCACGTACCAATCTGCACGATGATGCCCAGTCGCTCGGCGGTGCGCATGAAACGCTCCGGCACCAGCATGCCCAGGGTCGGCGACTGCCAGCGCAGCAGCGCCTCCATGCCCACCACGTGGCCATCGCGGGCACTGACCAGCGGCTGGTAACGCAGCTTCAGTTCGCCGTTGGGAATCGCATCGACGATCTGCCGCGCGATGATGCTCTCGCTGTGCGCGCTCGGCGGCGTGTCCACCGCATGGATGCGCACCGCATTGCCGCCTTCGCGGGCGGCCTGGTACAGCGCGTCCTCGGCATGGTCGAGCAGGCGTGAGGCACTGCTGGCGTGCTCCGGGCACAGGCTCACGCCCAGCTTGCCGGTCATGAACAGCGTATAGGGGAGAACTGAAAGCGGCAGTTCCATCTGCTGGCGGATCTCTTCGGCGAAATCCTCGGCCAGGGGCAGATCGGCGGTGCGCGGCACGGCAATCAGGAACTCATCGCTGCCATGCCGCCACAGCATGCCGCGTCCGCGCAGGTAGGACTGCAGGCGCTGGGCCACCAGCACCAGTGCCTGGTCACCAACCTCCGCACTCATGTTCTCGTTGACCGAGGCGAAGTGGTCGATGTCCACATGCATCAGCATCAGCGGGGTACCACCGGAGGCGGCTTCGGCGACCATCGCCTGCAGCTCGGGGTTGCCGGCGCCGAGGCGATCAGGTGCATCATCGATGCTGACCGGGGGCAGGTTGGGGTTCCACATGGGCTCAGTATTCCGCTGACTCGACGGCCGCCGTAACAGCGGCCTGGTAAGGAAGGTGGACATCGACGAGGGTGCCGGCGCCGTGCGCCGACTCGATCCGCACATGGCCGCCCACGCTCTGCGCACGCTCGCGCATCACGATCAGGCCCAAGCCGCGTGGGCCATCGGGGTCGAACCCTTCGCCATCGTCACGGATCATCAGGTGCAGCCCGCGCTGGTCGACGTCGCGCAGCTGCAGCACCACCTGGCTGGCGCGCGCGTGGCGCAGTGCATTGGTCAGGCTTTCCTGGGCGATGCGGAAACAGGCCTGCTCGATGCTGTTGTCCGGGCGCGTGGGCAGCGATTCGATCTCGGCCTGCAGCTCGACGGTGGACGAGCGGAACAGCACGCGCGCCTGCCAGCTCAACGCCGCCTCCAGGCCCAGCGCATCCAGCTGCGGCGGCCGCAGCAGGGTGGAGATGTCGCGCAGCTTGGCAACGGTGGTATCAGCCAGGCTGACGATCTGCGCCAGGTCCTCGCCGCGCCGCTGCGCATCGTCCTCGTCCTGCGCTGCATAGGCCGACAGCTTGATCGCGGTGATCGCCTGGCCGATGTCATCGTGCAGGTCGCGCGAGATCGCCCGGCGCTCGTCCTCCTGCAGCGAGAACAGGCGGCCAGCCATCGCCTGCAGCTCGCGGTTGCTGGTCTCCAGCGCGCTTCGGGTCTGTTCGGATTCACTCAGGTCGCGCACGATCAGCAGCTTGCAGTCGCGCCCGCCGTAGCGCACGTCACCCACCGCAATGCCAGCCTGGAAGCTGCGGCCATCGGCGCGCTGCATGGCCACCACGCTGCTGTGGCCCGGGCTGTGCTGCGGCTGCCCGGCGCGCATCTGCGCGCGCATCCGGGCCAGATCGCCGCCTGCCACCAGGGCCGACAGCGGCTCGCCCAGCAGCGTGTGGCTGCCGTAGCCGAACAGGCCGGCCGCCCACGCATTGGCATACAGCACATGTTCGTCGGACAGGATCACCACGCCATCGGGCAGCACCCGCACCAGCTCGCGGAACTGCTCTTCGCGTTCGCGCAACAGGCGCCGCGACTGCTCACGCTCGGTCACGTCCTGCAACGTGCCCAGTATCCGGTCACGTCCGGCTTCATCCACGCCGCTGGCGGCACGCAGGTGCACCATCAGCGCACGGCCATCCATTGCCAGTACCGGCAGCAGCACGTCCACCTGCACCTGCTCACCCGAGCACAGCTCGGCCAGCACCTGATCGGTCTGTGCAGCCGTGGCCGGGTCGGCTGCCACCAGCAGCTCGTCGAAACGGTGCCAGCGTCGCGCCTCGGGCGGGCGACGGCCCAGCAGGCGATAGACCTGGTTGGAGTAACGGCCCTGGCCGGTGGACGGGTCCAGCTCCCACGCGCCGATCCGGGCCAGCTCGTGGGCTTCTTCCACGCGGGCCAATGCCTGGTCGCGCCGCAGCTGGGCCAGGTCTTCGGCGGTGCGGTCGATGGCGATCAGCAGGCGCGCAGTGTGCCCGTCGTAGTCGATCGCGTTCGAACGCAGTTCCATCTGCCGCAGGCTGCCATCGCGCAGCTGCAGCTGCGCGCGCAGGATGCACAGCTGCTCGGGCGCGCCGCGGATCTCCTCCAGCTTGGTCTGCAACGCCTGGTCCTGGCCAGGTGGCCAGAGCACGTCGATGGTCTGCGCCAGAAGTTCGTCACGGTCCCAGCCGAAGGTGCTGCAGGCGGCCGGGTTGGCATCGAGGATGGTCAGATTGTCCAGGTCATAGACCAGGATCGGGCCCGGGTTGCCTTCGAACATCTGCCGCAGGCGCAGCTCGGAGGCCTGCAGGCGGGCATGGGTGTGCAGCACGTGCTCGGCCAGCGGCCGCAGCAGCAGGTACAGCAGGCCAGCACTGGCAAGGGCGAAAAATGCGCCCTTCATGCTCTGCCAGAGTGCCGCCTGCTGTGGGTCGGGTACCAGTGCCGTCACCGCGCCGTCGGTGGCGATCATCCAGGCCAGCGCCATCGCCAGGTAGCTCAGCACCACGCGACGACGGTCGCGGCCCAGCGCCTGCGCCATCCGCGGGTCGGGAACAGGGGCGGTGCCGGTCGGTTCTACGGGCATGGACGGCGGCAGGGAAGAAGGGGTGCGGGCCATCTTACCGCGCAGGTGTGCCCTGGCCACTCAATTATCCGCCGCAGGCGCCGTTAACCACTGCGTGCCCCGCTGTCGGGCGTTTCATCCGGAGCAAGATCGCGTGGACCAAGGGATCATCGCCAGCCTGCTGCAGCATCCGCTCGCCTCGGCGCTGGTCATCGTCGACCGCAGCGGGCGCCCGCTCGCGGCCAATCCGGCTGCGCGCGAGCATGGCCTGCCGGCCACGGTGGCCGCGTACGCGCCAATGCTGGAAGACCTGCGCCTGCTGGCGGCCGACGGTGGCATCGTCGCCTGCACGCTRCCGGGCGGCCCACGTGGTCACTACGATGGCCACCTGCGTGCCGTGCATGACGGCAGCGGCAACCTGCTCGCCTTTACCCTCAGCGTGCCCGAGCCGGTTCCGGTTGATGGCGGCGGTCGCTGGGAACTTGCACTGGACAGCGCCGGCCACAGCCTGTGGGACTGGGACATCCCCAGCGACCGGGTGGCGCGCACGCCCGCGCTGGGTGAGGAAACGGCCACCCAGATCCTGGCGCGCGTGCACGCCGACGACATCACCCAGGTGCGCGCCGCGCTGGATGAACACCTGCACGGCGACAGTGAGCAGTACAGCGCCCAGTTCCGCTTCCGCCAGGCCGATGGTCAGTGGCGATGGGTGCTGGACCGCGGCCGGGTGGTGGCCCGTACCGCCGATGGCCAGCCGCTGCGCATGGTCGGCACCCATACCGACATCGAGCAGCAGAAGCAGCTGGAAGCCATGCTGCAGGAGCAACAGCTGCATCTGCGCGAAGCCCAGCGCATCGCCAGCATGGGCAGCTGGTCGTTCGATCCGCACAGCCGCCAATTCTGGTGGTCGCCGGAACTGCGCTCGCTGCTGGCACTACGGCAGGACAGCATCCCGGGGCAGCGACGCTGGCTCAAGCAGCTGCACCCGCGCTCACGTGGTGCACTGCGTGCGGCCTGGCGCCGCCTGTGGCGCGATGGTCGCGCCGCCAACCTGGAACTGGAACTGACCCGCGGCAACGAACCCTCGCAGCATCTGCGGTTGTGGATGCAACCGTTGCTGGACATGGACGGGCAGCCCAAGCGCCTGTTGGGGCAGGTGCAGAACATCACCGAACAGCATCAGACCGATGCCCTCATCCGCTGGCGTACCGAACTGCTCAACCGCGTGTCCGCGCTGGGGCGCATCGGTGGTTGCGAGATCGAAGTGGCGACGCGCAACATGCAATGGACCGAGGAGTGCTATCGCATCCACGGCCTGCGCAAGGAACCGATCACCCTCGACCAGGCGCTCGCGTTGTATGCCGAGGATTCGCGTGCGGCCTTCGAAGGCGCGTTGGGGCGGATCGCCGGTGGCGGCCTGCCTGAGCAGCTGGATCTGTGCTTCTACCGCCAGTCCGGGTTGCGCGTATGGGTGCAGGTACTGATCGAACTGGACCGTCGTGATGGCTTGCCGCCGCGCTTCGTGGTTCTGTTCCGTGACATCACCCGCGAGCGCGAAGCGAACGAGCGGATTGAACTGCTTGCCCACTACGACCTGCTGACCGGACTGCCCAACCGGGTGCTGCTGGGCGAGCAGACCTCCGAAGCCATCGAGGAAGCGCGTGATCGCGGCACCTCGCTGGCGATGCTGTTCATCGATCTGGACGGCTTCAAGAACATCAACGACAGCTTCGGCCACGCCACCGGCGATGCGCTGCTGAAGGCCGCCGCAACCCGGCTGCACCAGAACCTGCGCAACAACGACCTGTTTGGTCGTTTCAGTGGTGACGAGTTCATCGTGGTGCTGCGCGACCTGGCCGAGCCGGAAGATGCCGGCCATGTAGCGCGCAAGCTGATCAATTCGCTGGCCGAGCCGCTGCGCCGTGGCGACACCACCTTGAAAGTTGGCGCCAGCGTGGGCATCGCCATGCTTGGCGAGAGCCAGACCGACTTCGACTCACTGCTGCGC
>NZ_JBFRFE010000231.1:0-5919 GCF_052114665.1 Stenotrophomonas sp. 2YAF22
AGGATGACGCCGCCGACGCCAGCATCCGACCCAAGCGACTTGCCGACTATCTCGGCCAGGTGCCGGTGCGCGAGCAGATGGAGATCTACATCCAGGCCGCCAAGGGTCGTGGCGACGCACTGGACCACGTCCTGATCTTCGGCCCCCCCGGCCTGGGCAAGACCACCCTCAGCCACGTCATCGCCAACGAACTGGGCGTGGCCCTGCGCGTGACCTCCGGCCCGGTGATCGAGAAGGCCGGCGATCTGGCCGCGCTGCTGACCAACCTGCAGCCGCACGATGTGCTGTTCATCGACGAGATCCATCGCCTGTCGCCGGTGGTGGAAGAAGTGCTGTATCCGGCGATGGAAGATTTCCAGATCGACATCATGATCGGCGAGGGCCCTGCGGCGCGCTCGATCAAGATCGACCTGCCGCCGTTCACCCTGATCGGCGCCACCACCCGCGCCGGCCTGCTGACCGCACCGCTGCGCGACCGCTTCGGCATCGTCCAGCGCCTGGAGTTCTACAGCGTCGAAGAACTGACCCGCATCGTGCGCCGCTCGGCCGCGATCCTGGCCATCGACTGCACCGCCGACGGGGCAGGGGAGATCGCGCGCCGCGCGCGTGGCACCCCGCGTATCGCCAACCGCCTGCTGCGCCGCGTGCGCGATTACGCCCAGGTCAAGGCCGGTGGCCACATCGACCAGACCGTGGCCCAGGCCGCAATGCAGATGCTCAAGGTCGACCCGGAAGGCTTCGACGAGCTTGACCGCCGGCTGCTGAAGACCATGGTCGACTACTTCGACGGTGGCCCGGTCGGCATCGAGTCGCTCGCTGCGGCGCTGTCCGAAGAGCGTGGCACGCTGGAAGACGTGGTCGAGCCGTACCTGATCCAGCAGGGCTACCTGGTGCGCACCGCGCGTGGCCGCATGGCGACCCACAAGGCCTACCGGCACCTGGGCCTGAAGCCGAAGAACCCGCCACAGGACCTGTTTGCCGAGGTCCCCGATGTCGGTTGAACCGCGATTCAGTTGGCCGACACGCATTTACTGGGAAGATACCGACGCTGGCGGCGTGGTCTACCACGCCCGCTACGTGGCCTTCATGGAACGGGCCCGGACCGAATGGATGCGCGCGCTGGGCTACGGCCAGGAGCGCATGCGGTCCGAGCACGGCATGGTCTTCGCGGTGCGCTCCATGCAGATGGATTTCATCAAGCCGGCACGGCTGGATGACCAGCTGCAGGTAAGCGCCACCCTGGTCCAGCTGAAGAAGGCCAGCATGGTCTTCGACCAGCAGGTCCTGCGCGACGGCCAGCTGCTGCTGTCCGCACAGGTCCGCATCGCCGCACTGGACGCGGCCAGTTTCCGCCCGCGTGGCATGGACGATGCCGTCCTTGCCGCGCTGCAACCCCACCTCCACCCCGAATCCGAACAGAACTCTTGAGGAACAACGGATGATCGCAACGCTCCTGGCCCTGCAGGCCACGGTCACCGAGGCTTTGCCGGCTGACGTCAGCAATGCCGCGACCCAGACCCTTGCCCAGGCCACCACCGGCGGCGGCATCAACTACCTCGAACTGATGGCCAAGGCCAGCTTGCCGGTGAAGATCATCGTGCTGGCGCTGTTGGTCGGCTCGTTCGTCAGCTGGGTGATCATTTTCCGCAAGGCCCGCATCTTCAAGCAGGCCACCCGCGAAGCTGACGAGTTCGAGAACCGCTTCTGGTCCGGTGCCGACCTGGGCAAGCTGTACAGCTCGGCCACCGACCGCAGCCGCAATGTCGGCGGCCWGGAAGCCATCTTCGAAGCCGGTTTCCGCGAGTACACCCGCCTGCGCGACAAGCGCCGGCTGGATGGCCGTGCCCAGCTGGAAGGTGCCCAGCGCGCCATGCGCACCACCTACACCCGCGAAGTCGACCAGCTCGAGCGCAACCTGGAGCTGCTGGCCAACATCGGCTCGACCGCCCCTTACGTGGGCCTGGTGGGTACCGTGTTCGGCATCATGGTGACCATGCACGACATGATCAGCAGCGGCGCCCAGGCCGGTATTGCCGCCGTCGCCCCGGGCATCTCCGAAGCGCTGTTCGCCACTGCCATCGGCCTGTTCGTGGCGATCCCGGCGGTGTGGGCCTACAACCGCTTCACCACCCGCGTGGAGCGCATGTYGGTGCGTTTCGAGACCTTCGCCGACGAGTTCAGCTCGATCCTGCAGCGCCAGAGCGCTGGCGACGAGTAAGCGCCAGACCCGGGAGTCCAAGCCATGTCCGCTGCCATCGGTCGCCGCAAGCGCCGCAAGCTGAAATCGGAAATCAACGTCGTTCCCTATATCGACGTCATGCTGGTGCTGTTGATCATTTTCATGGTCACCGCGCCCATGCTCACCCTGACCTTCGACGTCGACCTGCCCAATTCCAATGCCAAGGCGCTGGAAAGCAAGCAGGATCCGTTGATCGTCTCGGTGCGCCAGGACGGCCAGCTCAGCCTGAAGCTGCCCGACGCCAAGGAGCCCACGGCAGTCACTGCCGAGGAACTGCAGGGCCACCTGTCCGGCATCGCCGCGCAGGACAAGGATGTGCGCGTGATCGTCGCCGCCGACCGTGCCGTGGCCTATGAAAAGGTCATCGCGGCGATGGATGTGATCAAGCGCGCCAATGTCGACAAGGTGAGCCTGGCCACCGATGCGAACTGACGTCCTGTCGCCACCGCACAAGCAGGAGCCCGGCTGGGGTCAGCCCCTGTTGCTGGCCGTGCTGGTGCACCTGCTGGTCGCGCTGATCTTCATCGGCGCCTGGCTGTGGTCACCGCAGCGCAATACCGATGCCGCCGCAGGTGATCCCTCGGTCGAGGCCAGCCTGGCACTGTCCGCGTCCGAAGCCGCTGCCGCCCGCCAGGCCCTGCGCCAGTCGGAAAAGCTGGAAGACCTGCCGCCGCCGGTGGCCGAACCGATCCCGGTGCCGGAAGACACCATCCCGCCGCCGCAGCCGATTGAAGAGCCGCGCCCGCAGGACGCACCGACGCCGCAGCAGCAACAGGCGCAGGAACGCGTGGCGCAGCCCGACACCAAGGACCAGGACGCGGTCAGCGCGTTGGCCATCTCGCAGGAGAAGGCCAAGCAGGAGCAGGAAGCCAAGCGCCGCCAGGAGCAGATCGACCTGACCGAGCGCAAGCGCCAGGAAGAGGCCGAGCAGAAGCTGCGCCTGGCCAAGCAGCAGGAAGCGGACGCCAAGAAGAAGCAGGCCGAGCAGGAGCGCCTGGCCGCTGACAAGGCCGAGGCCGAGAAGCAGAAGAAGATCGCCGACATCCGCGCCCGCCGCGAGCAGGCCGAAAAGGAAGCCAAGCTGGCCGAGCGGAAGCTGCGCGAGGTCGCTGCTGCGCGCAATGCCGCAGGCACGGCTGCTGCCGGTGCCAGTGGTGCAGCACAGCCGGCTGCCGGTGGTGGTGGCAGCAGTGATGATCTGTCTGCCAAGTACGCGGCGGCCATCCAGGCCAAGGTGCTGGCGCAGTGGGTGCGTCCGGACAGCGTGCCGCTGGGCCAACGTTGCCAGATCACCATCAACCAGTTGCCGGGCGGTACCGTCCGCAGCGCCACGGTCAGCGCCGGCTGCCCGTTCGATGAAGCCGGCAAGCGCTCGATCGAGGCCGCCGTGCTCAACGCCCAGCCGCTGCCGTACCGCGGTTTCGAGCAGGTATTCGCACGCACGATCAACTTCACATTCACCGCCCAGGATCGCTGAGGCGCGGGGCAGGGCAGCCCTTTGGGGCTGTCCCGTCATCCAATGACGCCTTTAGCTCTGGATCGTATGGGCCCGTCCACGCCATGCTTGGGACGAGTCATCCGCACGAAAGTTGGCCGCGACGTTAACGGCATGTGAGAGACCCGGCTGGCACTGACCAGGAATTCACGTACCCTTGGTTCATGATTGCGAAGCGGTTCACTGCCGTTTTGTTATCCCTCGTTCCGGTTCCCCCTATTTGAGCGCTCCATGAAGAAGATGCCTCGCTGGCTTGCCGTGTTTGCGGCCCTGTTGCTGCCCTTTGCTGCCGTCGCGCAGCAGAAGGGGCTGGATATCGACATCATCGGCGGCAATGCCTCCGCCCTCCCGATCACCATCGTGCCGATGCCCTACCAGGGTGCAGCCGGTGCTCCGCAGACCGACGTCGCCGGCGTGGTCCGTGCCGACCTCGAACGTTCGGGCCAGTTCCGCACGCTGCCCGAAGCGCAGATCGTCGAAAGGCCGATCCGTGGCGGTGACATCCAGTTCGCCACCTGGCGCGCGCTGAAGCAGAACTACATCGTGGTCGGCCGTGTCATGGACGCCGGTGCCGGCGCCTACCGCGTCGAGTACGAACTGTTCGACGTGCCCAAGGGTGAGCGCCTGCTCGGCCTGGCGATGACCGCACGTGGCAATGCCATGCGCGACGTTGCCCACCAGATGGCCGATGCCATCTACGAGAAGATCACCGGTGTCCGTGGTGCCTTCTGGACCCGCATCGCCTACGTGACCGCCAGCGGCAAGGGCGACGCCATGCGCTACGCGCTGATGGTGGCCGATTCGGACGGCTTCAACCCGCAGACCATCGTGCGTTCGGCCGAGCCGCTGCTGTCGCCGTCGTGGAGCCCGGATGGCAACAAGCTGGCCTACGTCAGCTTCGAGCGTGGCAATTCGGCCATCTACATCCAGAACATCTCCACCGGCGCCCGTGAGCTGGTCACCAGCTTCCGCGGCATCAACAGCGCCCCGGCCTTCTCGCCGGACGGCCGCAAGCTGGCCCTGACCCTGTCGCGCTCGGGCAACCCGGAAATCTACGTGATGGATCTGGGCAGCAAGCAGCTGACCCAGCTGACCAACCACTTCGCCATCGATACCGAGCCGACCTGGGCGCCGGATGGCAGCGCGGTGTACTTCACCTCCGACCGCGGCGGCCGTCCGCAGGTCTACAAGGTCGGTGCCGGTGGTGGCAGCGCCGAGCGCGTGACCTTCCAGGGCAACTACAACGCCAAGCCCTCGGTCTCCTACGACGGCAAGAAGATCGCCGTCGCCCAGGGTTCGGGCAACAGCTACAAGATCGCCCTGATGGACAGCTCGCTGGGTTCGCCCCGCTGGAGCACGCTGTCGCCGGGTTCGCTGGACGAATCGCCGAGCTTCGCGCCCAACGCGAGCATGGTGCTGTATGCCGCCCGTGAGGGTGGTCGTGGTGTGCTGTACGCCGTCTCGGCCGATGCGCGCGTGCGCCAGCGCCTGGTTCTGGCAGACGGTGATGTGCGCGAGCCGGCATGGTCCCCATACCRTACCCAGCGCTAAAAGAGTGTTAATATTTTCTCTGTATTGAACCCCTCATCGGCTTAGGAGCCACAAAGGTATCGCCATGAACAAGTCCACCCGCGTTCTGCTTGTTTCCCTGCTGTCTGTGGCCGTCCTGGCCGGTTGCTCGAAGAAGGTCAAGGAAGAAGCCCCGGCTCCGGTCGATACCGGCACCTCGACCACCACCCCGACCGGTCCGTCCACCTCCGGCCTGTACGGCCCGGGCGACCTGGACACCGATGCCTGCCTGCGCCAGCGCGTTGTCTACTTCGACCTGGACAAGGAAGACGTGAAGCCGGAATTCCAGGCCATCATGGCTTGCCACGCCAAGTACCTGCGTGACCGTCCGTCCTCGCGCATCACCCTGCAGGGCCACACCGACGAGCGCGGTTCGCGCGCGTACAACCAGGCCCTGGGCGAGCGTCGTGGCAACGGCGTCAACTCGGCACTGCAGGCCAACGGTGGCTCGGCTTCGCAGCTGACCGTCGTGTCCTACGGTGAAGAGCGTCCGGTCTGCACCGAGTCGAACGAGTCCTGCTGGTCGCAGAACCGTCGCGTCGAAATCGTCTACACCGCGCAGTAATCCATGCGCCTTGGCATCAAACTGATGCTGGTCGTTGCGGCAGCCCTCGTG
>NZ_JBFRFE010000232.1:0-5910 GCF_052114665.1 Stenotrophomonas sp. 2YAF22
GCATATCGCTGACCAGCCCGCGCCCATTGCGGTTGAACTGGAACCAGGCCATCGCCAGGCCGATCAGTGCATAGATCGCCCACGGATGCAGGCCCCAGTGGAAGAACGCATAGCGCATCGATGCACGCGCGGCATCCATGCTCTGCGGTTCAATTCCTTCCGGTGGCTTGGTGAAGTGTGAGATCGGCTCGGCCGCGCCCCAGAACACCAGGCCGATGCCCATGCCGGCAGCGAACAGCATCGACATCCAGCTGGCGCGCGAGAACTCGGGCTCGGCGTCTTCGCCACCGATGCGCAGGTTGCCGAAGCGGCCGAAGGCCAGGTACATCAGGAACACCAGCGCCAGGAATACCACCAGCAGGTACAGCCAACCGACGCTGCGGATAACATCACCCAGCGCCGCCTGCACGACGGTATTGAAGGGGCCGGGCGCGAGGCCGGCGAGCAGCACCAGGGCAAGCACCAGTGCGATGGAAATGCGAAACACCATGAAGGAGCTTCTCCGATCAAGGGATTGAGGGGAGCGAGCGAAAGCTTGCAGGGAGTGGGCCGGCGAAAGTGTGCGCACCGGACAGGTACCGCTATGGCGGCAGGGAAAGCGCCGCGTGCAATGGTGCGGCGCGCGTGCACGTTACTGAATGCGACGTCACGGTTCTGTTAACGCAGGCGCGGTAGATCCGCGCCCTGCGTGGGCGATCGGCCAGGAGACCGAGTGGTTTCTATGCTCTAATGCCCACCAAGAAGCGGGGGTACCGCGGCCTTGTGGCCACGGTTGAGATAGTCCCTTGGAACCTGATCCGGCTCATACCGGCGTAGGGAAGCTTTGCAATGCAGCCGTACCCGGAACCTGCCCAAGGAGCGCTTTGGTGCCGTCCGGGCGCGGGGGCAGTGCGCCGCCGCTTCGTCCCTGACCTTCCTGGACGATGCCCGATGAACGCACAGCTCTCCGCCCTGCAGCAACAGGCCCAGCAACTCTCCGAGTCCGTGACCCGGCCCATACCCGGCTCGCGCAAGATCCACGTGCCCGGCTCGCGCCCGGATCTGCAGGTGCCGATGCGTGAGATCGCGCTGACCCGCACGCCCACCGTGTTCGGTGGCGAAGAGAACGCACCGGTCACCGTCTACGACACCTCCGGCCCGTACACCGATCCGGACGTGCGCATCGATCTGTCTGCGGGCCTGCCGGCATTGCGGCGTGGCTGGGTGGAGGAGCGCAACGACACCGAACAGCTCGACGGCCTCAGCTCCTCGTTTGGCCGCGCGCGCGAACATGATCCGAAGCTGGACCCGGTGCGCTTCCCCGCGCGCAGCCTGCCACGTCGCGCGCGGGCCGGCGCCAACGTCACCCAGATGCACTATGCGCGCCGCGGCATCATCACCCCGGAAATGGAATTCGTGGCAATCCGCGAAAACCAGCGGCTGGAAGCCATCCGCGATGCCGCACTGCTGCAGCAGCATCCTGGCGAGGCATTCGGTGCGTCGATCCAGCAGATCATCACCCCGGAATTCGTGCGCGAGGAAATCGCCCGCGGCCGTGCGGTGCTGCCCAACAACATCAATCACCCGGAAAGCGAGCCGATGATCATCGGCCGCAACTTCCTGACCAAGATCAACGCCAACATCGGCAACAGCGCGGTGTCCTCGGGCATTGCCGAGGAAGTGGAAAAGCTGGTGTGGGCGATCCGCTGGGGCGGCGACACGGTGATGGACCTGTCCACCGGCAAGCACATCCATGAAACGCGCGAATGGATCATCCGCAATTCGCCGGTGGCGATCGGTACGGTGCCGATCTACCAGGCGCTGGAGAAGGTCGACGGCCGCGCCGAAGCGCTGACCTGGGAGATCTTCCGCGACACCCTGATCGAACAGGCAGAGCAGGGCGTGGACTACTTCACCATCCATGCCGGGGTACTGCTGCGCTATGTGCCACTCACCGCCAGGCGTGTTACCGGCATCGTCAGCCGCGGCGGTTCGATCATGGCCAAGTGGTGCCTGGCCCACCACAAGGAAAACTTCCTCTACACCCATTTCGAAGACATCTGCGAAATCATGAAGGCCTACGACGTGACCTTCTCGCTGGGTGATGGCCTGCGTCCTGGCTGCATTGCCGATGCCAACGATGCGGCGCAGTTCGGCGAGCTGGAGACGCTGGGTGAGTTGACGAAGATTGCGTGGAAGCACGACGTGCAGACCATGATCGAAGGCCCCGGCCAYGTGCCSATGCAGCTSATCAAGGAGAACATGGACAAGCAGCTGCGCGAGTGCGGCGAGGCGCCGTTCTACACGCTTGGCCCGCTGACCACCGACATCGCACCGGGGTACGACCACATCACCAGCGCGATCGGTGCGGCGATGATCGGTTGGTTCGGCACTGCCATGCTCTGCTACGTCACGCCGAAGGAGCATCTGGGCCTGCCCAACCGACAGGACGTGCGCGACGGCATCATGGCCTATCGCATCGCCGCCCATGCTGCTGACCTGGCCAAGGGGCATCCGGGGGCGCAGGTGCGTGACAACGCGCTGAGCAAGGCACGCTTCGAGTTCCGCTGGGAAGACCAGTTCCACCTCGGCCTGGACCCGGAGAAGGCCAAGGAATTCCACGACGAGACCCTGCCCAAGGACGCGCACAAGCTGGCCCACTTCTGTTCGATGTGCGGCCCGCATTTCTGCTCGATGAAGATCACCCAGGACGTGCGCGAGTACGCAGAGAAGGGCATGCAGGAGAAGTCCGAACAGTTCCGTGCAGCCGGCGCCGAGGTGTACCAGCAGGGCTGATCGCAGAGGGGCAGTGCCGGGTCATGCCCGGCACCGTCCAGTCCCCCATCTCACAGCCTTGCCGTTATCCTCGCCCCAACGTTCCCTGGGGATAAGGAACCATGCCCATTGCCGTAACTACCCGCTGGCTGGCCATCGCCCGCCGTCACCCCTCTGCCTGGCTGCTCGGGGCACAGCTGCTGTCGGTACTGCTGTACCCGGCGTTGGACGAAACTGCTGCCGGGCGCGCGGCAGTAGGCATATTCGGCATGGCCGTGCTCGGCCTGGCCCTGTGGGTGGTGCAGCGCAGCCCGCTGGGGACATGGCTGGCGTTGGTGCTGGCCATCCCGGCGGTGGTGTTTTCCCTTTCGGCGGCCCTGCTCGACCGGCCTGCACTGGGCATCACCGCGCAGCTGCTGGAAAGCCTGCTGTATTTCTACACCGCCGGAGCGCTGATCGCTTACATGCTGCAGGACCACAAAGTGACGCGCGACGAGCTGTTCGCCGCCGGTGCCACGTTCACTCTGCTGGCATGGGCATTCGCTTTTACCTTTGCCGTATGTCAGCAGTGGTATCCGGGCAGTTTCCAGGGCGCCAGTGGCGGCGCGCAGCGCACATGGATGGAGCTGCTTTATCTGAGCTTCAGCTTATTGTCCGGGGTAGGTCTCAGCGACGTCGTGCCACTGCATCCGCAGGCCCGCGCGCTGGTAATGCTGGAGCAGTTTTCCGGCGTCATGTACGTAGCGCTGGTGGTTTCGCGGCTGGTTGGCCTGACCATGCTGAAACGCTTCTGAAAATGAACGCCAGATAAAAATATCGCGCCCAAAAGGGCGCGAATGATGATGCGTATTATGTGAATGCGTCGGCGAGAGAGAGCCTGATGTCGACCACGCGATAGGCGAGGTAACCCGCATAGGCTAATATCCGGAGGCTTCGTTTTTTTTGCGGTATGCGCCGATGCTTTGTGCGGAATCTGGCTTCTTGCTGTGCCAAGGATGGGAAGGGATCGATGGTGAACAGTGTTTGCGGCCTGTTTCAGCCCCATAGCAACGAATGATCAACAGCGAAATCCAGTCGCCTGAATCCGACCGCGTCCGCGTCGGTGAGTGCATCGTTACTTTGTCCTCGCGTGAGGTCGAAGTCGCCGGTGCCCGCCGTACACGCCGTTTGACGCCCAAGTCGCTGGGCGTGCTGCGCATGTTGATGCGGCAGCCGGGGCGGGTGGTGACCCGTGACGAGCTGTTCGCCGAAGTGTGGCCGGACACGCTGCCGACCAACGATGTGCTGACCCAGGCTGTTACCCAGCTGCGCAAGGCGTTCAGCGTCGACGACGACAATGGCCAGGCGTACATCGAGACCATTGCCAAGACCGGCTACCGCCTGCTGGTGCCGGTGCAGCCGTTGCCGGACCACGAGACCGATGCGATGGCTGTTGCAGAGGAATCGTCCGCACCGCAGTCGCCTGCGCCGAACGCCGTGGCCCCCGCAGCCGCGCCCGTGGTTGAACGCGGGAGCCGCCGCTGGCGCCGTCTGCGCCGTCGCCTGCTGCTGGCGCTGGGCGTGGTGATGCTGCTTGCGCTGGTGGTGTTGAGCGTACTGCTGCTGCGCCGCCCGGCGCCGGTGAATTCTCCGGTGGATGCGGCAGTGGAGAACGGCACGCGGGTGATCGGAAGCCCTGAGCGGCCGTATCGATTGATTACCGCGACGGCCGGTTTTGAGACCTATCCCACACTTTCTCCTGATGGATCGCAGGTCGCCTACGAAGGCGCCAACGACGATGGCACCGGCGGCAACGCCATCAAGGTGCAGACCTCCGGCAATGCGCCCGCGCGCCAGCTGCTTTCGCCACCGGCAGGTGCCAGCGACCGCTTCCCGAACTGGTCGCCCGATGGCCGCGAAATCGCCTTCGCCCGCTTTGGTGCCGATGCCAGCTGCCAGGTGCTGATCGCCAGCGCCACCGGCGGCGCCGTGCGCAAGGCCACACGCTGCGACGGCACCGAGCTGCTCAGTTTCGACTGGACGCCCGATGGCCGTGGCCTGGTCTTCGGCAGCATGGTCGGTCGCTATGCCCATCGCGGCATCCGCGTGCTCGATCTGGCCACCGGCCAATGGCGTGCGCTGGAGTACGCTGTCGACGAGGATGATTTCGACTACGCCCCGCGCTATTCCCCGGATGGCCGATGGCTGGTGTTTGTCCGCAACCCTCAGCTGGGCGATCTGTGGCGGATGCCTGCCAGCGGCGGCACGCCCGAGCAGTTGACCACCGAATCGGCCGAACTGCGTGGATGGGCGTGGCTGGGCGACGGTCGGCATATCGTGTTCGGTCGCCGCGTGGACAGCGAAGCACGCCTGTACTACCTCGACGTCGAGCGCCGCACATTGCGCGACGCTGGGCTCGACGATGCGCAGTGGCCGGCAGTGTCCCGCCGCGGCGACATGCTGGCGTTCGTGCATCGGCGCGCGCAGTTCGGGGTGTTCAGGATGCCCGCGCAGGGCGGTGCCGGTGAGCGCCTGTTCGCCTCCAGTGGCCGCGACGGGCAACCGATGGTGGCACCGGATGGGCGGCAACTGGTGTTCAGTTCCGATCGTTCCGGCAGCTTCGCCCTGTGGTGGGCCGACATGCAGCGGCCGGAGTCGCTGCGGCCGATCGAGGGGCTGAAGCCCGAGGCACGGCAGGCGCCCGACTGGTCGGCCGACAGCCGGCATCTGCTGGTGGTGGGCCGCGATGAGCATGGCGAAGCGGTTGTCTACGAGATCGCACCGCGCGATGAACAACTGCATCGCCTTCCGGTTCCCGCCGAGCAGCCATTGCAGGCGTTGTACGGCGCAGACGCGGAGCAGCTGCTGGTGGTTGAACGTGATGCCGACCAGCACACCCGCTTGAGCCTGTTCGACCGCAGCGCGCAGCCGTGGCGGCGGTTGGCCAGCCTGGAAGGCGTATCGCAGGCGCGTTTCGACCGCAGTAGCGGGCGGGTGCTGTTCACCCGGCTGGCAGCCGGTGGACTGTGGTCGGTGGACGCGGCGTTGACGCCTGCCAGCGTGCAGCAGGTCAGTGAGGACCGGCCCAGCCGTTGGCGCTACCGGACCTGGACGGTGGCCGGCAACGGCAGCATCGACTACCTCGGCAGCAGTGCCAGCTGTGGCACGACCCTGGTC
>NZ_JBFRFE010000233.1:0-5906 GCF_052114665.1 Stenotrophomonas sp. 2YAF22
CACGTACCATGAGTACTGCCAGGCATTGCCTTCGGTGTAGTCGGTGCCGTAGCCACTGGCGCTGGGGTCGAACGGCGTACGGAAGCTGCCATCGCGCTTGCGCGCACGCATGAAGCCGGTGTCCTTGTCGAAGGCGTTGCGCCAGTTGCCCGCGCGCTTGTCGAAGGTTGCGGCCACATCGGTCTTGCCCATCGCCTGCGCCATGCGCGCGATGGTCCAGTCATCGAACGCGTATTCCAGCGTCTTGCTGGCTGCTTCGCCCTCCTCGTCGATCGGCACGTAGCCCAGCTCACGGTACTGCGCGATGCCATCGTAAGGGCCGTAGTTGGCGGTCTGCACCATCGCCTTCAGCGCCTTGTCCGCGTCGAAGCCGCGAATACCCTTCACGTAGGCATCGGCGATCACCGGCACCGCGTGGTAGCCGATCATGCACCAGTCTTCCAGGCCGTGGAACGACCACACCGGCAGCATGCCGTAGGGGCTGTGCTCATGATGGGCGAGCATCGAGTTGACGAAATCGCTGTTGCGCTTTTCCGGCTGCACCAGGGTCAGCAGCGGGTGCAGCGCCCGGTAGGTATCCCACAGCGAGAACGTCGAATAGTTCGTGTAGCCCTTGGCCTGGTGCACGGCGTTGTCAGCGCCGCGGTACTGGCCGTCGGCATCCATGAACAGCGTCGGCCCCAGCAGCGTGTGGTACAGCGCGGTGTACGCGCTGCGACGCGCGTGTTCGGGTGCATCGATATCCAGCACCGACAACGCCTGCGTCCACTCCTGCTTCGCCTGCGCGCGCACACGGTCGAAATCGAAGTCGGCCACTTCCGCATCGAGGTTGGCGATGGCGCCCGCCTCGCTGACCGGCGAAATGGCCACCTTCACCACCAGCGGTGCATCCAGCTTGCCGAAGTCGAAGGTGCCCACCAGCTGCCGCCCCTCGATCTGCGCGCGCTGCGCCGGGTCCTTCTCGCCCGGGGGCGCGAAGCCCTTGTAGACGATGTCCTGTTCGGTGTTGTGCAGCGCGTGGCTGGCCAGCGGCCGCGAGAAGCGCATCGCGAAATAAAGCTGGCGGCCGGCGGCCCAGCCACGCGTCTCGCGGAAGCCGGTGATGGTGCCATCGCCACGCACGCGTACCCGCGACCACAGGATCTTGCCCGGGTAGTCATACATGCTGGTACGCATGTCCAGCAGCACCTTGCCTTCGCTGCCCTTCGGGAACGCATAGCGATGCACGCCCACGCGGGCGCTGGTGGTCAGCTCGGCGCGCACCTTGTAGTCGTCCAGGGTGACCGCGTAATAGCCCGGTTCGGCCTTCTCGTCATCGTGGCGGAAACGCGAGGCGTAACCACTACGTGGCTTTTCAGGGTCGCCGCGTTCCAGGCCAGGGTTGCCGGTGAACGGCATCAGCAGGATGTCGCCCAAATCGGAATGACCGGTGCCGGAAAAGTGCGTGTGCGAGAAACCGACGATGCTGCTGTCGTCGTAACGATAGCCCGCCGCCCAGCCGTAGGCCTTCTCGCGCGGCTGGATGCGGGTGTCCGGGCTGAGCTGGACCATGCCGAACGGCACCGTTGCGCCGGGATAGGTGTGCCCCTCACCGCCGGTACCAATGAAGGGATCGACCGAGGCATAGGCCTTGTCGGCGGAGGTCTTGGCCGGGGCGGCCGCAGCCAGGCCGGAGGCGAACATCGCCGTGGCGGCGACAGCGATCAGGAGACGACGGTCCAGCGTGGGCATCGGCATTTGGATCGATTCAGGTGGTGGTCAGATCCTAGCACCGGGGTGGCGGTGTCGCATGCTGCAGTGCGGATGCCGCCTTCAACGCGTGCATCCGCAACCGATTGGATGGATCGACACTGGAATTGAAGGGATGCTGCCAGGGCTGGCAGACCCATTTCGATGCGAATGCGCAAGCGGTTGTCGGAATGGGCACTACTGAGACAACTCAGCCCGTAAATGGAGACGTCCAGATGCAATGCCGGGTGGAACAGACCGCCAATGCGTGCGCAGGGTATCCGCGCAGCGCGAACACCGCTGCCGGGCTTGGAACCCCGGAATGAGCTACGGGAGCTGCTTGCCGTGACTACGGCGGGCGGTGCGCGGCGGCCGCATGGCCCTCCGGCTTTTCCCAGAGCTCAGCCGAAGTTCCAACCCCGCACCGCCCGCCACCCTTGCGGTGGCCACGTCCCCTCAAGGAGCCATCGCATGTCGCATGAACCGCCCATCCTTACCCCGAAATGGAATCCCTGTTCTTCCGCATCGAGCACGCTCTGAACACCGCCGAGGGCATGGCGATGATGATCGGCGAGAACGAACCGGCCGACCCACAGGCACATCTGCGCCCGGGTTACAGCGCGCAGAAGATCAGTGTTGCGATGATGGCRCTGAGCCAGCATGGCCGGCGGTTGCTGCATGAACTTCGCGAGCAGCATGTGCGGGTGACGCTGCATTGAAGCGTGTAGAGCCGAGCCCATGCTCGACTCTGGTGTGATCGAGCACTACGGTTGGTGACGGAGCAAGCCGAGCATGGGCTCGGCTCTACAGGAGCCGGTCAATCCGGCAGCGCGCTCTGCAGTGTGGCGAGATCTGCCGCATCCACCGGCCGCACCACGCGCGCAACTTCCGTGCCATCACGCAGCAGGATCACGGTCGGCCACAGCTTCACCTGGAACGAGCGGCCCAGCGGCTTGCCCTTGCCGTCTTCGATTTTCCAGTGCGGCAGATCATGTGCCTCGACGAAAGCCTGCAGTGCCGGTTGTGCAGCCTGGCAATGGCCGCACCACGGTGCACCGAATTCCAGCAACAGCCAACCGGCCTGCGCATCCACCTCCGCGCGGGCCGGCTCGGCTGCCACATGGTCACGCATGAAGGGCATGCCGGTTACGCCTGCAGCGTGCGCTGGATGTCTTCCAGCGGCGCGTTGGTGAGATCCTTGGCGATGTCGGCCAGCAAGCGCGCCTGCGTCTCCTTATGCAGCAACGGACGGATGCGGCCCAACGTGGTGGGATCGGCAATCAGCACCAGATGCGCATAACGGTTGTTGAGCGCGTCTTCATTGAGCTGCTCGGCCACCTGCTTGGCGAAGGTCGCCTCGTTGAGCTGCGAGATCGACATGTCCTTGGGCACCGCACCGGATGGCCCCTGACCGGACACACCCTGTTCGCTGATGTCCTGCAGGCGCAGCTCGCCTTCCTGTTTCAGGGTGAGCTTGTGCTCGTTGCCGACGTTGGTGAACACGCGGGCCGAGCCACCATCGGCGACGATAACCAAGGTGCCTTCGGGAATGCGACGGGTCATGCGTTACTCCTTGCGTTGGTTCGTGACCACCGTAAAAGCCATGGCGTGAGCGAAGCGAGCACAACATGTTCATTCGATGTGCGTGGGTCATGTGCATGAACAGGCAACATGGAACGCTGCGTTTGTACTGACGCGATTCTCGGCACGCTCACACTGTAACCGTTATCATGAACGCATGATCGACACGACCCACTGCACGTCAGCATCTGTTGCTGGCCTGCGGGAAGCACTGCCGACCGGCGCTTCGCTTTCCATCATTGCCTCTCCCTCGCCTTTCCATCGCCTCGCGCTGGATCCCGGCGGATGACGCCTGCGGGCCCTGCCCCGCCTGTTCCCTGCGCCTGCCCCACCCGCGCGTGCGCTGACACGTAATCGGACCCATCCGTTCGTCCTGCATGTCGCTCTGCGTTCTGGCAGCGGGCAATGCGTGTTGCGTGCGCGGCGTTTCATCGCACACGCCTTTCGCCCCCTTCCGGGTCTTCCATCCGATGCCCCTGCGCCTGCTGCGCCAGCATCGCCGTTTCCGAATTCCGGGACATTCGTACCGCCCATTCCAACGCCATTTCCATTCTTCCAAGGGAGTCCCCATGCAGGACAACTCCGATGCCCATGCCCATTTCGGCTGGTTCAAACGCCGCCGCCATCTGAAGGTCGACGAGATCACCGTTGTCGACAAACCCATGCTTAAGCGCGCCGTAGGCGCCGCTGCACTGGGCAATGCGATGGAATGGTTCGACTTCGGTGTCTATGGCTATCTTGCCGTCACCATCGGCCAGGTGTTCTTCCCGTCCAGCAACCCCACCGCACAGGTGATCGCCGCGTTCGCCACGTTTACTGTGGCCTTCCTGGTACGTCCGCTGGGCGGCATGGTCTTCGGGCCCCTGGGCGACCGCTACGGGCGCCAGAAGGTACTGGCCTTCACCATGATCATGATGGCACTGGGCACGTTCGCCATCGGCCTGATTCCCTCCTATGAGCGCATCGGCATCTGGGCGCCGGTGCTGTTGCTGCTCGCACGCGTGGTGCAGGGCTTTTCCACCGGCGGCGAGTACGGCGGTGCGGCGACCTTCATCGCCGAGTACTCCACCGACCGCAACCGCGGCCTGATGGGCAGCTGGCTGGAGTTCGGCACGCTGGGCGGCTATATCGCCGGTGCCGGTACGGTGACCGCACTGCACATGCTGCTGAGCAGCGAACAGATGCTGGACTGGGGCTGGCGCATTCCGTTCCTGGTGGCCGGCCCACTCGGCCTGCTGGGTCTGTACATGCGCATGCGGCTGGAGGAAACGCCAGCGTTCCGCGCGTTCGCCGAAGAGGCCGAGAAGCGCGACCATGAGCGCCCCGGCCTGGTCGACCTGTTCCGCGTGCACGGGCGCCAGCTGATCGTCTGCATGGGCCTGGTGCTGGTGTTCAACGTGACCGACTACATGCTGCTGACCTACATGCCCAGCTACCTGAGCGTGACCATGGGATATGCGGAGAGCAAGGGCCTGCTGCTGATCATCATCGTGATGCTGGTGATGATGCCGTTGAACATCGTGGGTGGCCTTTTCAGCGACAAGCTGGGCCGGCGCCCGATGATCATCGGCGCCTGCATCGCGCTGCTGGTGCTGGCGGTGCCGAGCCTGCTGCTGGTGGGCAGCGGCAACGACTGGCTGATCTTCCTTGGCCTGATGCTGCTGGGCCTGGCGCTGGTGTGCTTCACCAGTTCCATGCCGTCCACACTGCCGGCGCTGTTCTATACGCCGGTGCGCTACAGCGCTCTGTCGATCGCCTTCAACGTCTCTGTGTCGCTGTTCGGTGGCACAACGCCGCTGGTAACCGCCTGGCTGGTGGAACGCACGGGCGATCCGCTGGTACCGGCCTACTACCTGATGGGCGCGGCGGTGATCGGCCTGATCACGATGATCTTCGTGAAGGAAACCGCCGGCCTGCCGCTGCGTGGTTCGCCGCCGGCCGTGGGCTGCGACAAGGAGGCGGCCGCGCTGTTGAAGAGCGATGCACCGGTCACGGTGGACCGCGCCCTGCCGCCGTTGCCGGACGTGGCCGAACCGGAACAGGTGACCCCAGCCTGAGTGGCTGCGGTGGCGCCAGGCATTGCCTGGCGCTGCCGTCAGCGCAGGGCTAGTCGGCGCGGGTCAGCTTGCCCGGGGTCCAGCGCAGGGTCCAGACATAGTCGCCATCAGGCGGGCAGACATGCTTGTAATCCACGACATCGCACGTGCGTGCACCGGCAGCGACCTTGAACGCGACGATGATGCGGTCACCTTCGATCCTGATGGAGTGCACCGCACCAGGAATCTGCTCACCCGCGTCATCGCCGTAGCCTGAAGCGCGGATGGCGGCGAAATCCTCTGCCTCCACCGGCGACAGACTCTTCGGGTTCTCCTGGCCACGCGGGTCGTTCCTGCTCAACGCGGTCATCACCGCCACCACATTGCTCTGMGCGAACGAGCCACCGGTATAGGTCGATGTGTAGAGATAGATGACCTCTGCGCGGCCATCACCGTCCAGATCGGCAACGGCGGTCCACACGGGACGGAAATCACTCTCGATGTCATCGCCTGGGATACGCCGCAGCGAAGCTTCGGCTGCGTGGAACGCCTGTACCAGGC
>NZ_JBFRFE010000234.1:0-5874 GCF_052114665.1 Stenotrophomonas sp. 2YAF22
ACTCCGGCATGTGACCGGCGATGGGGCTGCGACGGCCGGTCGCAGCCCCACGGCGCGTGCGCCCGTTATCCTGCTCGTCCATGCGTGCCCATCGTCTGCTTCCCGTTGTTGCCACGATCCTGGTCGCCAGTGCGTGCCAGCGCCCGCCGGCTGCGCCCAGTACGCCCGAACAGGCGCGCCAGCAGGCCATGCAACAGGCGTTCGAACTGTGTGCCGGCTGCCACACCGTCAAGGCGGGCGGCATCCATCGTTTCGGTCCCAATCTGCATGGGGTGATCGGCCGCCGTGCGGGCAGCCTGCCCGACTACGGATATTCGCAGGGCATGCGCCATGCCGACTTCGTGTGGAGTGCGCAGACCCTGGACACCTTCCTGCAGTCGCCCACCCATCTGGTGCCCGGTACGCGCATGTACAACGCGTTCCCCAGCCCGGAGCGTCGCGCACTTGTGATCGCCTACCTGCAGGAACACGCAGCTCAATGAGCCAAGCGCTGTAGCTGTTGCTGCAGATGCGCCACGAACTGCCCCGCGTCGGCGATCGTCGATGCGATCTCCGCATCGCCTGCGGCCTGCAACCGTTCCACCAGCGCGTTGGCGCGATCGGCCAGGCTACGCGCACCCACCGCGCCCAGCGCACCGGCCTGCCGATGCAGGTGCAACGCGGCCGTCACCCGGTCGCCTTCGTGCAGCGCGCGCTGCAGGGCCGCGATGTCCTCGTTGCTGGCCTTGACCAGGCTGTCGTGCAGCTGCCGGGCGATCTCGCGCGAACCGAAGCGCCGTTGAAGGGTCGCCAGGTCGGGTAGCCCCTCGTCACCATCGGACTCATCGTCATCGCTGTCCACGGTGGCCGGGTCATCTTCAGCACCCTCGGCGCGCGGCAACCAGCGCAGCAGTGCCTGCCGCAGCGTCGCCAGCGACAACGGCTTGGCCAGCACGTCGTCCATGCCGGCTTCGCGGCAGCGGCGTGCGTCATCGTCAAGCACGCTGGCGGTCAGCGCCAGCACCGGCATCCGTGGCTGGCCGTTGCGCCCCTCGCGCTCGCGCAGCAGGCGGGTGAAGCCGAATCCATCCAGCACCGGCATGCGGCAATCGGTGATGACCAGATCGAAGGATTCCTCCGCCAGCCGGTCCAGTGCCTGTTGCCCGTCATCGACCAGCACGTGCGGCACGCCCAGCTGCTGCAGGCGCCAGGCCATCATCGCCTGGTTGGTGGGATGGTCTTCAATGACCATCACCCGTGCCTGGCGCAGATCAGGGGGCAGCAGCGCGATCTGCTGATGCTCGGCCTGCAGCGCGATCACATCCTCGCTGCGCGCCTCCACCAGCGACAGCAGCACGTCAACCCGCGTCCCTTCGCCCAGCGTGCTTTCGAGCTTCAGTTCGCCGTCCATCTTCTGCACCAGGCGCCGGCAGATGCTCAGGCCCAGCCCGGTGCCCCCATGGTCGCGCTGGATGTACGCACCGGCCTGGGTGAAGGGTTCGAACAGGGTCGGCAGCTGTTCCGGCGCGATGCCGATGCCGGTGTCGGTGACGCTCAGGCGCAGCGGCTGGCTGCCATCCTCGGCAGTAGGCCCCAACACCTCCAGCTGCAGCCGCACCGAGCCCTTCACGGTGAATTTGATGGCGTTGCTGAGCAGATTGAACACGATCTGGCGCAGGCGCACGCCATCCACTTCATGGGCCTGGGCCAGTTGTTCGTCGATGTCCAGCTGCAGATCCAGCCCGCGCGCCGTGGCCTGCGGCAACAACAATCGATGGACCCCTTCCAGCAGTGGCCGCACCGGCAGCGGTACCGGCTCCAGGCGCAGCGCGCCCGCTTCCATCCGCGAATAGTCGAGGATGTCGTCCAGGATCTGCCGCAGCATCTGCGCCGAGTCTTCGATCACGCCGAGGATGCGTTGCTGTTCGGCGTCCAGCGGCGAATGCGCCAGCACTTCCAACATACCCAGCACACCGCTCATCGGTGTGCGGATTTCATGGCTCATGGTGGCCAGGAAGCGTGATTTCGCTGCTGCAGCCTGCTCGGCTTCGACCATCGCTGCGGCCAGCGCGTCGGCCTGCGCGCGCGCCTGGCTCACGTCCACCCAGTAGCCACTCCAGGTCACCGCGCCCGCTTCCGTTGAATACGGATGTGCCTGGCTGCGCACCCAGCAGGGCGCGCTTCCGTCGCCATGGATACGGAACTCGAAGGAAAGCGGTGCAAAGTTGCGCGCCGCGAGGTCCATCGCGTGCAGCACCTTTTCGCGGTCCTCGGCATCGATGCACGCCAGCAGCGCCTGTCCATCCGACTCCGCCTGCTGCCGGCTGATGCCGAACATCGACTGCACATCGCCGGCAATGAAGGGGAAGCTCAGGGTGCCATCCGCTTCGCGGCGGGCCTGGTAAACGATGGCTGGCAGGTTGTCGGTCACCTCGGCGAGGCGCTGTTCCAGCTCACGGCGGCCGGCCACTTCGCGGCGCAACCGCCAGTGGCCCAGCCCATGCACCGCCACCGCAGTGGCCAGCACCAGCAACAGGGGAAGACCCCAGCGCAGCAGCGTGCCCCAGTCCACCCCCCCACGGTATTCCACCGACAGCCAATCGCCGCGCAGGGCTTCGCGGCGGCGGGGGCCCATCTGCAGCAGCAGGCGGTCGAAGGTCGTTGCCAGGGCCGCATGGCGGCGCTCCACGGCCAGTGTCAGCTGGTCGTTGAATCCGGCTGGTGCGGCCAGCTGCAGGCGCCCCGGAAAGCGGGTGCGCAGCAACTGGTCGACCAGCGCCAGGTTGCCCACGTAGGCATCGGCCTCACCATCGGCAAGGCGTTGCAGGGCCTGTTCAGCGCTGCGCGCGGCGACGATCTTCACCGAAGGCGCCTGTTGCTGCACATAGCCGCGGATGCGCTCCGGATCGGACAGCAGCACGCGTTTGCCGTCCAGGTCCGACAGACCCAGCATCGACGGACTGTCAGTGCGGGTGACGATCACATTGGGCACGGTGATGAAGGGTTGGCTGAACACCCATTCCGGCCCGAGATAGTTCGAATCGGCAGGAATGCCGATCACCGCCTGCAGTTCCCCGCGGCGCGCCTTCTCGCGCACCTCGTACCAGTCATGGCTGTTTTCGACCTGCAGGTTGGCGCCGGCCTGCAGCAGGCGCTGCAGGTATTCGTTGGTCAGGCCACTGGGCTTGCCATTCCTGTCGGCGAACGACAGCGGCGCGGCGTTGGGCGCAAAGCCGATCTTCAAGGGTTGCTGCAGCACGCGTTTCTCGGCCTGGCTCAATGCCAGCTGCGCCGACGCCGACCACTGCGGCGGTGGCAGCCAGCGCTGCGCCAGGGCGTCACGCTGCGCTTCGCTGACGGCGGCAAGCGCCAGGTCCAGTGCCTCGGACAACGGCTGTTTGCTGTTGGGCACACCGAAATGCAACTGCTCCGGCGGCAGATCGCTGGGCCGCAGCAACGCCACACCCTTCAACCCGTTGGCGGCGATCAGTTCCGTTGCCACGTAGGCATTGCCGATGAAAATGTCGGCTTTGTCGTCTCTGACCATACGCAAGGCCGTCAGCGTGTTGTCTGCGACAAGTTGTCGTGCCCTTGGGAACCGCGCACGCACCTGCGGTCCGGTCATGAAGTCCTGCTCGACCACAACGCGCAGGCCATCAAGATCGGGGGCTTCCGATGCACGCAGGTCCTGGGGACGTCCGACCATGGCCAACGGTGCCTCGGCATAGGCAGCGGTGTAGACCATGCAACGGGTACGCTCGGCGCTGAGCGCGATGTTCATTACCACGTCGATCTCGCCGCGACATGCCGCATCCAGCACGGAGGGCCAGTCCGCAAAACGGCGCGTCTCCACCTTCAGGCCAAGCTGCCGGGCCGAAAGCGTCAGGTAGTCCGGGCCCAGGCCCACCTGCTTCCCGTCCTGGATCGACTCAAAAGGAGGCCAGCCACTGTCATACTGTCCAACAACGACAACAGGATGTGCGGCCAGGTACTCGCGCTGCAGGGGGCTGAGCGGCAACGGCCCCGGCGTGGACGCAGGCTGGGCCAGCGCCGGCAGCGCCAGCAGGGTCGTCAACAGGATCAGTCCACGAGCCGCCCAGCTGCGCATCTGCAACGATCTCCTGGAAGTCCTGCCAGGGACCGCGACGGTCGCGGTCCGGCGTGCCGGTGGCCATACTAGAGCATGACCTTGCGCATCATCATCGCAGACGATCACCCCGTGGTCCGCATCGGTACCCGCGCCGTCATCGAATCCAGCGGCGTTGGCCGAGTCGTTGGCGAGGCCGACAGCGCCCAGGCGCTGATGACCCTGCTGACGACCCAGCCCTGCGACCTGCTGGTCACCGACTACTCGATGCCTGGCAGCCCGCAGGCCGATGGCTTCGCCATGATCGGCATGATCCGCCGCCGCCATCCCGACCTGCCGGTGCTCATGCTCAGCGTCTCCAACAACCTGGCGATCCTGCGCATGGTGCTCGACAGCGGCGTGCTCGGCCTGGTCGACAAGAGTTCGTCGATGGATGAACTGCCGCAGGCGATCCAGGCGGTCTATCGCGGCCAGTCCTACATCAGCCGCAGCCTGCGCGAGCGGGTGGAGGAAGCCGGCAGCTGGCGCATGCGCGAGGGTGACGGCAAGCCGTTGTCGCCGCGCGAAGTGGAGGTGCTGCGGCTGCTCGGCACCGGCATGACGGTCAAGGAAATCTCGCTGCAGCTGCACAAGAGCGTCAGCACCATCAGCCGCCAGAAGGGTGACGCCATGCTCAAGCTCGGGCTGAAGGGCGACGCGGAGCTGTTCGACTACCTGCGCGACGGCAGGATCTGAGACACCGTTCGCAGTTCTCTGGCGGGAGGCTCCTCCCTGCCCCCTGTGATCGCCGTCGCATCTGTGCCATCATCCGCGTCGATGGGTTTTCCTATGCGAGGTCGAAGGAATCGACCGGCTCATCACGACGTTCCCCCTCATCGAGGGCGGGGCGTGTTCTGCGTTGGCCTTCCTGCCCGACGCCCGCAAACCATGGAGAGGTGCATGAAGATCCTTCCGGAATCCCGCTTGGCCCGTGTCCGCCCACGCCTGTGTGCGACGTTCGCCGGCCTGCTCGTTGCGCTGCTTGCCAGCGCCTGCACCCCCTCGCCTTCGACCGCGTCACCACAGGGCGCCACCGCGCCACGACAGGATGTTGCCCCGATGCAGAGCTCCGCCACACCCGCCACCACGGCCACCGCCACGCCCCCCGATGCCGGCAGCGTGCTGTATTTCATCTACGACGTCGACGGCGATGGCGCCGTTTCGTATGAAGTAGCCAATGGCAGTGTCGCCACCTTCTGGTTCGGCCATGCCTTCGAACTGGCCGGCACCCGCTATTACACCGGCTTTGCCTGGAACACACCGCAGAAGTACGGCAAGCCCGGCGAAGACGAAGCCGGTCCGGACAGCCAGGTCACCCTGACCGAAGCCACCTTCACCCTGACCGGCGACAAGCCGGATCGTCCCTGGGTGTTCAAGGGCGCCGAACCGTGGATCGGTACCGTCGGCGCCTATGGCACCGCGCCGGACATCGACAGCAAGCGCAAGCCGCTGGAATACCGCACTCCGGCCGGCAAGCTGGTGCTGGCGGTGCCGACCAGCACCTTCGCCACCGGTACCAGCATCGAAAGCTACACCGTGCTGGTATTCAACCCGGACTACGAGAAGTCCGAAGACGGCCAGGTCTGGGCCAGCGCGGGCACGGTGATCACTGGCGAAGACAATTCGGCCGCCTGCGACGAGGGCCAGGTGATGCCATGCGTCAGCAACCGAGGCGTACTGGCCTTCAGCGCCGTCGCCGGCAGCGACCTGCCCACCATCACGGTCACCGCCACCGGCACCACCATTTCCGGCCCGGGCCAGACCCGTGC
>NZ_JBFRFE010000235.1:0-5810 GCF_052114665.1 Stenotrophomonas sp. 2YAF22
CCAGCGAGTGCACACCGTGCGCCAGTACTGCCGCCAGGTAGCGGCCATCGCGCTTGCGCCGCAGTACCCATTGCGCGCGGGCCAGCAGGCGGGCGTCGAGATTGCTGCGCGCGCGCAGAAGCGGCGCAGGCCACAGTTCGACGGTCTCGGTATTGATCAACAGCGGAGTGCTACGGTGCATCGATCCAGCTTACTGCCGTGGCGCCGTGGCGGCCACCTTGCGCAGCGCTTCCAGCAAGGCCTGCGGGCGCTCCATGCTGAGCAGCAGGGTGCTGCCGCCGCGCACCGGAATCACCAGCGTGCGTGCGCGGTCGGTGACCAGGGCAAAGCCCTTGCCGCCGCCCTGCAGGCGGAAGTGCCCGGAGTAGAAGCCGGGCATGCTGTAGCCGTTGGTCTTGAAGCGGATGCCGTAGCGACGATCACGGCCCAGGTCGACCACCTCGGCCTGGTCCAGCAGCAGGTCGGCCACCGGCGTGCGGCGACGGTACAACGTCGAACGCACGTCCAGCACGTTGCCTGCCAGCTCCACCCGGCGACGGAAGAACGCCCAGCCCAGGCCGATGCCCATCAGCACGATCACCGCCAGGCTCCATGCCGCGCTGCCGCCCATCAGGAAGAACGGCGGCGACAGGGTGACCTCCATCCAGGGAGCCTCGCTGCGATTGTCGTGCAGCTGTGCCCACATGCTCACGCCCAGTACCGCCAGCAGTGGCAGCAGCACCCACAGCACCCGCAGCGAAGAACTTTCGGCAACCTCGAACGGGCGTGCATCACTGCCGCTCATCGCTGCGCCTCCACCCAACGCGCCACGTCATCGATCAGCTGCCCATCGACGTGGCCCGGCTGTGCGTATTCCTTCAATGAACTGGGGCCGCTGCCGGCGATGCCGATGTGGTTGAGGGCAGGGTAGGCCTTCCATTGCACGTCCCGGCGATCGGCCAGGGCTTTTTTCCACAGTGCCCAATCCGTTTCCGGTACCTGGAAGTCGCGGCCCCCGTGCAGCATCAGCAGTGGTTTCTTCAGCGCAACCGCGTCGCCGCGTGCGTTCACCGCTTCGATGCTTTTCCAGAACGTCTGCGGCACGCCCAGTGGCAGTTCGCTGGTCGGCACAGTGGTGTCGCTGCGGGCTGCGGCGATCTGTGCTGCCAGCTTGTCCAGGAACGCCTGTTCCGGGGCGCTGATCGAGCCGTCCAGCGACAACAGGTAGCGGTTCTGCTCCGGCAGCAGTTCAAGCAATGTGCGCGCCGGCGCGGCCCACAGGATCGCGCCGCGCGCCTGTGGCCAGCGGCTGGCGATGCGCGGGGCGAGCATGCCGCCCTGGCTGTGGCCGAGCACGAAGATCCGCTTGCCGTCGATGCGTGGGTCCGCCGCCAACGCGCTCAACGCTGCGACGGCGTCGTCGGTGGTCTCGTCATCAACGTTGAAGGTGTCGCTCTGGAAGTCCTGGGGACGGGCATGGGTGCGCTTGTCGTAGCGCAGCACGGCGATGCCCTGTGCGGCCAGGCCGCGGGCGATGTCCAGGAACGGGCGGTTGCCACCGATGGTTTCGTCGCGATCCTGTGGGCCGGAGCCGTGCACCAGCACTACGGCCGGAAACGGTCCTTTGCCCTTGGGCAGGGACAGTGTGCCGGGCAGCGCACCGCGTGCCTGTGGCACGCTGAAATCGGCTTCGCTGTAGTTCGCGTCGGCCGGCGGTGGCGCTGCCTTGGCGGCCGGGGCCGGGCGCAGCAGCAGGCCCGCTACTTTGTCCTGCCCGTTCACCGCAACCTGCGCGATCACCGCGCCACTGGCGAACTGCAACGGTACTTCCACCAGGTGCAGGCCCTGCTGCTCACTGCTGTGCGCCGGGCCGCGCTGCTTCAGTTCACCCAGCGACTGCCACAGGCCCTGCAGCTTGTCGGCAGGCACGGCCGCGGCCATCTGCGGTGTCAGCATGGCTTCGGCATCGGCGGTGCGCCCTGCCTGCAGGTGATCGAGCAGGCGTGCTGCGACCTGCTGCGGTTCGCCAGCGGATGCACTGGCGGACAACAGGGCAAGGGAAACAGCAAGCAACGAGCGGCGTGCGCTCATGGTCACAGCTCCTTCTTGAAGACCAGCAGGGCCGGGCGCATTGGCGCCGGGACGATGATGTTGACCAGTTCCCAGCCGAGCTGGCCCTGGCGGCTGAGTTCGGCCTGAATGTCGTCAGCTTTCTGCAGGCCCATCATGGATGTCTTGACCTCGACGGTCAGGTAGCTCCAGCGCTTGCTCATTCCTTGTCCTCCGGCGATGGCTTGGGTTTCGGCAGGCGGCCTGCCTTGCGCAGTGCGTCGCGCAGCACGTATTCGATCTGTGCGTTGAGGCTGCGCAGTTCATCGTCCGCCCAGCGCTGTGCGGCCGCCAGGACCTCGGCGTTGATGCGCAGCGGATAGGCTTTTTTCTCGCTCATGCAGACTCCTGGCGGGGCGGTGGGGCGCCCCGTTGCGAGGGTGGCTCAGTACAGCGAGCCGGTGTTGACGACCGGCTGCGTGCCGCGGTCCGAGCACAGCACGGTCAACAGGTTGCTGACCATGTGCGCCTTGCGCTCCTCGTCCAGCTGCACCACGCCGTTCTTCTGCAGCTCGGCCAGCGCCATCTCGACCATGCCGACCGCACCGGCGACGATGCGCGTGCGTGCGGCGATGACCGCATTGGCCTGCTGCCGCTGCAGCATCGCCTGGGCGATTTCAGCGGCGTAGGCGAGGTGGCTGATGCGCGCATCGATCACCTGCACGCCGGCATCGGCCAGGCGCTCGGCCAGTTCGTTCTTCAGGTGCTGGGAGATCTCGCTGGCATGGCTGCGCAGCGCCAGCTGACCGTCCTCGTGCTGGTCATAGGGGTAGCTGGTGGCCATCGCGCGCAGCGCCGATTCGGACTGGATGTGCACGAAGCTCTCGTAGTCGTCCACGTTGTAGACCGCTTCGGAGGCATCGACCACCTGCCAGACGATCACCGCAGCGATCTCGATCGGGCTGCCGTCCAGCTCGTTGACCTTCAGCTTGCCGCTCTCGAAATTGCGCACGCGCTGGCTCACGCGGCGCTTGCTGAAGAAGGGATTGTTCCAGCGCAGGCCGTTGTCCTTGACGGTGCCGACGTACTTGCCGAACAGGCTGACCACCGCCGCCTGGTTGGGCTGCACGGTGTACAGGCCGGCCAGCGCGACCAGCGCCAGCGCAGCGATCAGCAGGCCGGCCAGGATCAGCAGCACGTTGGGCGAGCCGGTGCTGGCCTTCGCCGCGACCCCGGCCACGAACAGGGCGCCGCCGGCGAGGGCTACGACCAGGGACCCGGCGAGCGCGCCCAGGCCGTTGAGGGAGGACAGCGACTTCTCTTTCATGGCGGTACGTCCTTGAGGGTTCGAATTGAAGATATCAAAGTGATATCACATTCTGGCTACCGTTCGTCGGCTGGGCTTGCCCAGGCACTGCGGCTGGACCGGCTAGAATGCCCACCCGCCTTCACATCGCTGCTGGAACCCCGCCATGGCCAAGCTTGGAACCCCGTTGTCCCCCTCCGCCACCCGCGTGCTGCTGCTGGGCTCGGGCGAACTTGGCAAGGAGGTGGCCATCGAGCTGCAGCGGTTGGGTGTGGAAGTGATCGCTGCCGACCGTTACGCCGATGCCCCGGCCATGCAGGTGGCACACCGCTCGCACGTGATCGACATGCTGGATGCAATGGCCCTGCGCCAGTTGATCGCCCAGGAGCAGCCGCACCTGGTGGTGCCCGAGATCGAGGCGATCCACACCGAGACCCTGGTGCAGCTGGAACAGGAGCAGGGCCTGCGGGTGATCCCGACCGCGCGTGCTGCGCGCCTGACCATGGACCGTGAGGGCATCCGACGCCTGGCCGCCGAGACGCTGGGCCTGCCGACCTCGCCGTACCGCTTTGTCGACACCGAGGCCGAGTACCGCGCCGCCGTAGCGGCAATCGGCCTGCCGTGCGTGGTCAAGCCGGTGATGTCGTCCTCGGGCAAGGGCCAGAGCACGCTGCGCAGCGAGGCGGACATCGCCCCCGCATGGGAATACGCACAGACCGGTGGCCGCGCCGGTGCCGGCCGCTGCATCGTCGAAGGTTTCATCGACTTCGATTACGAGATCACCCTGCTGACCGTACGCCACGCCGCCGGCACTTCGTTCTGCGCGCCGATCGGCCACCTGCAGAAGGAGGGCGACTATCGCGAAAGCTGGCAGCCGCAGCCGATGTCGGACAAGGCGTTGGCGCGTGCCGAGGAGATCTCGCGCGCGATCACCGATGACCTCGGGGGCTGGGGCCTGTTCGGTGTCGAGCTGTTCGTGAAGGGCGACGAGGTCTGGTTCAGCGAAGTATCGCCGCGTCCGCATGACACCGGTCTGGTGACGCTGGTGTCGCAGGAGCTGAGCGAGTTCGCGCTGCATGCCCGGGCCATCCTCGGCCTGCCGATCCCGGTGATCCGCCAGAGCGGCCCATCGGCCTCGTGCGCGCTGCTGGCGCATGGTGAGGGCGTGCCGTACTTCAACAACGTGGCCGCCGCGCTGCAGGTGCCGGACACCGCGGTGCGCCTGTTCGGCAAGCCGAGCGTGCATGGCCATCGCCGCGTGGGCGTGACCCTGGCGCGTGCGGAAACCATCGACGAGGCGCGTGCCATCGCGCGTGATGCCGCCGAAGCGATCGGCGTCGAGCTGCGCCCGTAAATCGGTAGCGCCGGGCCATGCCCGGCGGCCGTTCAGCCGCGCCCGCACGCTCGGCGCGGCGATGCCGTCAGGCGCGGCGCC
Organism: Stenotrophomonas sp. 2YAF22; assembly: GCF_052114665.1. NCBI lineage: Bacteria > Pseudomonadati > Pseudomonadota > Gammaproteobacteria > Lysobacterales > Lysobacteraceae > Stenotrophomonas > Stenotrophomonas sp. 2YAF22. Next base: position 4,770 of record NZ_JBFRFE010000235.1, read on the forward strand.
AAGGCAGCAAGGTGACGTGGATGATGGCGATGATGCCCAGCACCGAGCCGTACAGCCACCAGGTGCCGAAGCGGTCCGCGTAGCCCTTCCAACAGGCTACGCCGGCAGGAAGCAGGCCGATCAGGACGAACGGAATGAAATTGAAGGCCCAGTTCTGCCGGGCCACCACCAACAGCGCGATCATGGCGAAGACGCCAACGATGATCAGCAGGTTCCTTTTCAAGTGCGGCGGCTCCCCCTGACGTTCCGTTGCGGGACTGTAACAAGAATGCAGGCGCGCGCATGCCCGGCAAGGCGATGCCGGTCGTCCTGACCGGCACCCTCAGTCGACTGACAGTTGCCTCTACCGCACGTCCACCCACACCAGGTGGTGGTCGCTGCCATCGGCGATCTTCGCTTCCGGACTTTCATTGGCCGGCCAGAACACGCCGCTGCCGATGTACTCGAATCCGGTGGACGGCAGCACGTAGTCCAGGCGCATCGTGCCCGACTTCGGGCCAAAATCACCGGTGGCATGGAACGGTGCGCCCTTGCGGGCGATGCCCTTGGCTGCATAGGCCAGGCTGGTCTGCTCGGCGCCGACGCTGCGCGGGGTGGGGTAGCGCAGCACACGGGCGTTCTCGATCAGTTCGACGATCGCCTCGTGGCGGCCATCGCCATCGACCGGATCGTTGTTGAGGTCGCCAAGGATGACGAAGCGTGCATCCTGGGCCAGGCCGCCGCACTGGCCCTTGTCGTCGCACAACCACGGCTTGTCACCGTTGGACAGGTATTCCTGCCACAGGCGCAGTTCGTCGTGGTTGCGCGCGGCGTTGCGCTTCTCCGGGCCGTCGAACACCGGCGGCGTCGGGTGCGAGACCAGCGCGTGCACCACGCCGGCCGGGGTCTTCACCGGTACATCCCAGTGCGACTTCGACGACAGCCGCAGCTGCGACCAGACGGTGTCGTTGTAGAAGCTCTTGCCGGTGCGCGGATCGACCGGGCGGATCGCGCCGGGCATCGCACTCCACTTCAGCAGCTGGAAGCTGCGCACCTTGGCGT
>NZ_JBFRFE010000236.1:0-5801 GCF_052114665.1 Stenotrophomonas sp. 2YAF22
ACTTGCGGCGGCCCCGCAAACCCACAGTGCCCCGCCATCCCGCAGAAAGCCCGTTGTTGCTTCGGCTGTTGCTGTTGCTTCGGCCGTTGCCTCTGCGGGTGCCGGGTGCAACCCGGCCGAACCCCCACCCTCACGGCCAGGCTGGAGGTGCGGCCGCCCAGGCCTGCTGTACTTCGGCCAAGGTCGCGCGTTCGTCATCGCGCCATTGCGGCAACAGCTGCGCGTAATGACTGCTGTCGCGCCATTGCCCCGGCTCGGTCCGTACGGCGGCGGCATACCACTTCACCGCCTCCTGCTGCTGGCCGGCCCGCCACAGCGCCAACGCATAGCTTGGCGGCACCCAGCCCGGATTGCTGCGCAGGGTGCTGGCAGCGGCCTGCCACTGTTCCAGCGCAGCCAGCGCCTGGCCCTGCCGCAACAGGTCCCAGCCATAGTTCCAGCGTACGCTGCGGCCCAGCGCGCTCTGCACCGGCGCCTCGGCCAGTGCCTCGCGATAGAGCTTGTCGCCCAGTTCCGCGCGCCCCTGCGCGATGGCCACCGACGCCAGCTGCGCCGTGGCTTCCAGCCCCTTGCGGCCACGCTCGCGATGCTTCAGCAGCTGTGCCACCAGGTCTTCGCCTTCACCCTGCACCACCGTGATCGGCGCGGCAGCGGCGTCGCTGTCGAAATAGAACTCCTGCGGTGCCGGCAATGCCGGCGCGGCCCACACAGTGGCCGCTCCCGAAACCAGCAACACGCCGGCCAGGAACTGTCCTGCAACTGACATCCCAATTCCCCCAAGGTTGAAACACCAACCCTCCCTCTCTCTCCCCGATCCTAACCCCAGCACGGCCCCGGCGCGAGTGCCGGGGGCCCTGGCCCCCCACTGTTACAATTCGCGCCTTTCCCGCCGCGTGCACCTGCGCGGCCGGTGCCAGCCGATCCTGACAGGCCAGCCATGACCAGTACCGCGCAACTCACCTCGCCCGCTTCCGCCGACCTGCTCGACCGTGATTACACGCTCGACCACAAGTACACCCGCAACGAAGGGCGGATCTACCTGAGTGGCGTGCAGGCGCTGGTGCGGCTGCCGCTGATGCAGCGCCTGCGCGACGAGGCTGCGGGCATCGACAGCGCTGGCTTCATCAGCGGCTATCGCGGCAGCCCGCTGGGCGGCTTCGACCTGGAACTGTGGCGCGCGCGCAAGCACCTGGAAACGGCCAAGGTGAAGTTCACCCCGGGCCTCAACGAGGACCTGGGTGCCACCATGGTGTGGGGTACCCAGCAGACCAACCTGTTCCCCGGCGCCAACGTGCAGGGCGTGTTCGGCATGTGGTACGGCAAGGGCCCGGGCGTGGACCGCTGCGGCGACGTGTTCAAGCACGCCAATGCCGCCGGCACCTCGCGCCATGGTGGTGTGCTGGCACTGGCCGCCGATGACCACGCCTGCCGCAGCTYGACGCTGCCGCATGGCAGCGAGGACGAATTCGTCAGCGCGATGATGCCGGTGCTGAACCCGGCCGGCGTGCAGGACATCCTCGACATGGGCCTGCTCGGCTGGGCGATGAGCCGTTACACCGGGCGTTGGGTCGGCTTCAAGACGATCGCCGAGACGGTGGAATCGTCGGCCTCGGTCGAGGTTGATCCGCTGGCCCGGCGCATCGTGCTGCCGGAGGACTTCGACATGCCCGCCGGCGGCCTCAACATCCGCTGGCCCGATCCGCCGCTGGACCAGGAGATGCGCCTGCACCGCTATGCGGTGAAAGCCGCGCAGGCCTTCGCGCGTGCCAACGGCATCGACAAGGTGGTGATGGACGCGCCGCGTGCGCGGCTGGGCATCGTCACCACCGGCAAGAGCTACCTGGACGTGCTGCAGGCACTGGAATACCTGGGCCTGGACGAGCATGCCTGCGCCGACATCGGCATCCGCGTGTACAAGGTCGGCATGACCTGGCCGCTGGAACCGGAAGGCATCGCGCGCTTTGCGCAGGGCCTGGAAGACATCATCGTGGTGGAGGAGAAGCGTGCCTTCATCGAGCGCCAGATGAAGGAGCAGTTCTTCAACTGGCCGGCCAGCTGGGGCCAGCGTCCGTCCATCGTCGGCAAGTACGACGAGGCCGGCGAGTGGATCCTGCCGTCCACCGGCGAACTGACCCCGGCCACCATCGCCGGCGTGATCGGTCGCCGTATCCAGAAGTTCTTCAACAACGACTCCATCGAGCAGCGGCTGCAGTGGATGCAGGAAAAGGAAGCCGAGCTTGCGTTGCCACGCGCCAGCTTCCCGCGCGTGCCGCACTACTGCTCCGGCTGCCCGCACAACACCTCCACCACCGTGCCGGACGGCTCGCGTGCGCTGGCCGGCATCGGTTGCCATTACATGGTGACGTGGATGGACCGCAGCACCGACACCTTCACCCACATGGGTGGCGAAGGCGTTACGTGGGCCGGGCAGGCCGCGTTCACCGACACCCAGCACGTGTTCCAGAACCTGGGCGACGGCACCTATTTCCATAGCGGTTCGCTGGCGATCCGCCAGGCGATCGCCGCCGGCGTCAACATCACCTACAAGATCCTCTACAACGACGCGGTGGCGATGACCGGCGGGCAGCCGGTGGACGGCCCGTTGAGCGTGCCGGACATCGCAAAGCAGATGCGTGCCGAGGGCATCCACACCATCATGGTGTTGTCGGACAACATCGCCAAGTGGACGCGCCAGCGCGAGCATTTCCCCAGCGATGTGGAGTTCCACGACCGCAGCGAGCTGGACGCGGTGCAGAAGCGCCTGCGCGAAGTGAAGGGTGTTTCGATCCTGATCTACGAACAGACCTGCGCCACCGAGAAGCGCCGTCGCCGCAAGCGCGGCAAGCTGGAAGATCCGGCCAAGCGGGTGATGATCAACTCGCTGGTCTGCGAAGGCTGCGGCGACTGCGGCAAGAAGAGTTTCTGCGTGTCGGTGCTGCCGAAGGAGACCGAGTTCGGTCGCAAGCGCGACATCGACCAGTCCAATTGCAACAAGGACTATTCCTGCGTGAACGGGTTCTGCCCGAGCTTCGTCACCGTGCACGGTGGGCAACCGCGCAAGGGCAGCAAGCGCGATGCCTCCACGCTGCTGGACAACCTGCCGGCACCGGTGGTGCGCGGCACGCTGGAGCAGCCCTGGAACATACTGATCACCGGCGTTGGCGGCACCGGCGTGGTGACCATCGGCGCCCTGCTGGGCATGGCCGGTCACCTTGAAGGCAAGGGCGCCTCGGTGCTCGACCAGACCGGGCTGGCGCAGAAGGGTGGCGCGGTGACCACGCACATCCGCATCGCCCGCCGCCCGGACGACATCCATGCGGTGCGCATCGCCGCTGGTGAAGCCGATCTGGTGCTGGGCTGCGACATGGTGGTGGTCAACGACTACTGGGCACTGTCGAAGGTGCGCGCCGGCCGTTCGCAGGTGGTGCTCAATACCTACGAGGCGATGCCGGGCACGTTCACCACACGCCCGGACATGCAGTTCCCCGCCGCCGACATCATCGCCGGCGTGCGCGTGGCCCTGGGTGGCGAGGAGCCGCTGCTGCTGGACGCAACCCAGCTGGCCACCGCGCTGCTCGGCGATGCGATCGCCGCCAACCTGTTCATCCTCGGCTACGCCTGGCAGCAGGGCCTGGTACCGCTGTCGTTCGAGTCGCTGATGCGCGCCATCGAACTCAACGGTGCGGCCGTGGCGATGAACCAGCAGGCCTTCGCATGGGGCCGCCTGGCCGCGGTCGATCCGCAGGCCGTGCAGCAGGCCGCCGGCCTGGTGCGCAACCGCCACACCGACACCGAGAACACGCCCGGGCCGCTGCATGCACTGCCGCCGGGCGAATGGGAAGGCAACGAGTGGGGCGCCACCGCCGCACCGCGCAACACYGGTGACGAGCGCGAGCTGCGYGGRCTGCCGACGCACGGTGGTGATGTCGCCTTCCTGCCGCTGGACGACGCGCGCCTGTCGCGCTCGCTGGACGAGATGATCGAGCGCCGCTCGGCCTTCCTGACCGACTACCAGGATGCCGCCTACGCCAACCGCTACCGCACGCTGGTCGAGCGTGTACGCGCGACCGAAGCCGAGCGCATCGGCGGCTCCACCGCGTTGACCGAAACCGTGGCCCGCTACCTGTTCAAGCTGATGGCGTACAAGGACGAGTACGAAGTGGCGCGCCTGTACACCAGCGGCGACTTCCAGCGGCGCCTGCAGCAGCAGTTCGAAGGCGATTACCAGCTGCGCTTCCATCTGGCACCGCCGCTGTTCGCCAAGAAGGACGAACAGGGCCGGCTGCAGAAGAAGGAGTACGGCCCGTGGATGTTCAAGGCGTTCGGCCTGCTGGCGAAGCTGAAGTTCCTGCGCGGTGGTCGCCTGGATGTGTTCGGCCGCACCGAAGAGCGTCGCATGGAGCGCCAGCTGATCACCGATTACGAGGCGACCCTGCAGGTGTTGCTGGACGGGCTGGATGACGACCGCCTGGCGCTGGCGGTGGAGATCGCCAGCATTCCCGAGCACATCCGCGGCTTCGGTCACGTCAAGGAAGCGCACTTCGAGAAGGCCAAGGCGCGCGAAGCGGTGCTGCTGGCGCAGTGGCGCAACCCGAAGGCGCTGCATATCGTGCAGGTGGCGTAATCGTTGGTGCYGGCCGCTGGCCGGCATGCCCGCTCCACGCATAACGTCGCCTCATGACAACGAACGCTGACATTTGCAAATAGTCGGCGTTCGATTACATTGGACGGAATGTCATCGAACGGCGACTATTGCTTGGATGTCGTCGAGCGCATACATTCGCGGAATGGACGTCCTCCGAACTTCCCGAGACTTGGGCGTGGTCATCCGCCAACGTCGCAAGACACTCCGCTGGGATCAGGCGCAGTTGGCCGAACGCGTGGGAGTGAGCCGGCAGTGGATCATCGAAATGGAGAAGGGCAAACCCCGGGCCGAACTGCAACTTGTACTGCGGACGCTGAATGTACTCGGCCTGGTACTGACCGTCGGTGACGTCGAGGGCGAGTCATCCGTTGCTGATTCGTCGGAAATGCCTCTAGTGCTGCCCGATATCGACACTATCGTGGATGGCAACCGGCTGTACCCGGATGAACGTCGCAAGGCAGTTGTGCCGATCGATGGTCGTAACCGCAGCAAGGATCTCTAAAAGCCTCTTCTCCCTGGAAACCGCGCTTCCGGCATGGACCTCAACGTACTCCTTTCCAACAGAGTGGCTGGATACCTTGGGCAGGATGCACATGGGCATCCAACGTTCCGTTACGCGGACAGTTGGCGCCAGACGCCGGGGGCCTATCCCTTGTCTCTCGCACTTCCGTTGGCGCAGGACAGTGCGCCCAGCGCAACGCTATCCGCGGTGCTGTGGGGACTGCTTCCGGACAACGAGGTACTGCTGCAACGATGGGCCTCGCGATTCCATGTATCAGCCCGCAATCCGGTCGCATTGCTCTCCCACGTGGGTGAGGACTGCGCGGGAGCCGTCCAGTTTGTGGGAAGTGAACGGCTCGCGGCCGTCCTTTCGGGCGAGAGCGACAGGCAGGAGCCACTGTCCACGCATGAAATCGCCCGACGCCTGCAGCGTGTACGTGTGGACCAAGCCGCAGCACGGCGACTCGATGATGTCGGACAGTTCAGCCTGGCCGGGGCGCAAGCCAAGATCGCCCTGTTACAGCGCAACGACGGGGGCTGGGAGATTCCCGCCGGTCGTATTCCAACGACCCATATCCTCAAGCCATCCAGCGGCGACTACGACGGATTCGTCGAGAATGAGGTGTTCTGCCTACGTCTGGCCAGACACGTTGGC
>NZ_JBFRFE010000237.1:0-5775 GCF_052114665.1 Stenotrophomonas sp. 2YAF22
CGGCGACATCTGCCGGCAGACTGGCGCGCTGATGCGCCGGGTCGCTGCGATCGCCCTGCACGATGAAGAGGTTGGGGGCGGCGTCGCCACGGCGCTCGCCGAGCAGCACATCGTCTACGCGCGTGAACTGCTGCTCCTTGGAGAGTGCCAGGAGGCTGGCGCTGACGTTGCCGTTCTGGGCGCCGAAGGCTCCGAGGTCGGCCACCTGCTGGTGAAGCTGATTGAGGCGAGTGTGATCGGCGTGGGATGGATCGGCGGGGGTTCCGCTCAAGGGATGGGCATCCTGCGTCCGCTCGCCATTCTGCGAAATCCACCACTGACCGAAGGTCTGCGTCGGCATGTCATTCCACTTCACCTTGTCCAGCTCGCTGTCCTTGACCTGCTGTGGGATAGCGTTGATCGCGGGTATGTTGTCCAACACCTTGATCGAGCCTTCGTAGTTCCTGATCTCACCGGCCAGTCCTACCGGGCGCAGACCAGCGTGGTTCAACGCACCCCAGGCGAAGTCGGTGCAGGCATTGGTGACCAGGTTGTAGTTGTTCTTGTCGAAGCCGTGCTTTTCCGGGGCTTCAGCGAACTCCATGATCTTGTCGTACTGTTCCCTGCTGACTTCTATCGTGCGCTCGTAGCGCGGATTTCTGTAGACCAGATTGTCGTAGGTATCAACTTCACCTGCGTCCGGGTTGGTTGGCGTGGGCGCGCGCGTATATCCGTAACTTTTTGGATCGCGTCCGCTGCCATCATCGATCGTGAGGAACATGTGCCCCACGGACGAGTTCTCGAGCCGTACTGGCACGGAATCCCTTTCGCCCCAGCGAGGCGTTCCCGGAGCAGCCACATGGATCGTGACGGTGAAACGCTCTGCAGCGTCCTTCTGCATCTCTCATTTTCCCAGTAGTTGGAAGCCGACAATAAGCTCGGCCGATATGTCATTGAGCTGGGGTCGATCCTCCAGCAGGTCCACGGTCAAATGGTATCTGCCGGCATCCAGCAGGCCCGCATCGGCCAGTTGCAGCATGTGGTAGGAAACATCCTGCGAGTACAGTCCAGCCTCAATCAGCATCCCGCTTTCAACTTTCCCCTGAACCAACTTGCCGACGTGGCCGTCAGGCGGAAGAGGCTCCATGCTGCGGCCTCCCGGGGCCGTGGTCATCAGTCGCACCGATGTAGCGTGGTCGCCGTCCAGGCGCTCCAGACGAACGCGCGCGGGGACACCGACGTCCCTTATCCGCTCGGCCTCGGCAAGCAGCGGCTTGACCTCCTGCGCTTGCAGGCGGAACCCGATCTTCAGACTTGGAATCGCGGGAGGTACTGCAGGCGGCAAGTCAAAGGTCACGTCCACGATGCGCCCCGCCTTGTCCAACCGCACGCCTCGCGTGAACGGCACCACGGTTCGTGCGTCGGCCTCGGCCCGGGTCAACAGCTTCGGGGCTTCAGGTGACGAAGTACTGCCGCAGCCCACCAGCAAGGCGAGTACCACCGACGCAACAACTGCACGCACGGCCCGCATCACTGCTCCTTCAGCCGTAGCGAATCAGCCACATCGGTCTGTGCCGCCACCTCCGTAGCGATGCTCGCGCGGCGATGCCCCGGATCATCGCGGTCGCCCTGCACGATGAAGATGCTCTCCGCCTCGTGACTGCTCTTGGTAGGCCGGCTGAGCAGCACGTGGTCCACGCGCGACAGGTTGTTCTGCTTGGCCAACACCAGCAGGCTGGCGCTGATGCGCTGGCTGGTGTCGTCGAAGGTGCGCCCGTGTGCGGCGTCCAGCTCGGCCACCTTCTGGATCAGCTGCGCGAACAGCCGGTGGTCCGGGTGCGAGGGGTCCAGCAGCGTGCCGGCCACTTCCATCGGGCTGGGCGGCGGCTCGTCGCTCGGGCGACCGCCTTCGCGGTGCAGCTCGGCCTCACGTTCGGGCATCGGGTGGTGCTGTTCGCCATTCAGCTCGCTGGCCGGGAATGGCGCAGCGATGCACTGGATTTCCGGCAGGTTGAACAGCACCGCGAACTCGCCCAGGTTGCTGCCGCCGTCCAGCGGTGCCGGCTGCGAATGCAGGCCGGCATAGTGCAGCGCGGCCCAGACGAAATCGCTGCAGCGGTTGATGGTGGCCGGGCGATCGACATCGAAGCCGAACTCGGCCGGCTCCTCGGCGAAATCGCGCAGGCAGCCGTAGTGCTCTTCGCTGATTTCCAGGGTGCGGCTGTAGTACGGGTCGCGGTGCTCATCGGCATCGTCGTGTACGACCTCGGCGTACTGCACACCGGCAGCGGCCTCATCGGGCGGCAGACGCAGCGGTGCGAAGCCATAGCTGTGTGCTTCTTCGCCTGTCGCGGTCTGGAAATACATGTGCCCGCGCGGTGAGCTGCCGCCGCTGTTCAGCGGGGTGCCGGGGGCGGCTAGAAAGAGGGTTACCGTGTAGCGTGTTGCTTGCTCCATGCCTGCTCAGCCTTGTTGGGTACTGCGGTCCTGGCCGGATGATCGCATAGGTGGGTTCGCGGGCAGGTGGAGAGAAAAGCAGCACGGGGGCCGAAGCCCCCGAAACTGTGATCTACCATGCAGTACTCGGCCCGGGTCAGCCCATTTGCATGGGTGCCCGGCTCTGCTCCAGCACGGGCTCCTGCTGTGCCGCCAAGGCGCGTTCCTGCTGGCTTTGCGAAATCTGCTCTACCTTGGCGAACGACTGCTCCACTGGCGTTCGGGCTGCTTCCTCTGCCGTCATAGAGGCTCGCACATGCGCAGGATCGTTGAGCTCGCCCTGCACGGCGAATAGCCGCTGTGCTGAGCCATCAGCGGGCGTACTGCCCAATACAACATGATCGACGCGCTCCAGCCCATTTTCCTTGGCGGTGGCCAGCAACCCCACCGAGATGCGCTCACTGGTTTCGTCGTAGGCCCGACCGTGCCTCTCATCAATGCCCGCTATGCCCTTGCGGATGGTGTCGAGCATCTCGCGATCGTTGCCTGGCAATTGCTCATCGCTGATGAGGCGTTGCTTCAGGGTTCGGTCCGGCATCTTGTTGTAATGCTCGATGTTCAACTCACTATCGGGAAACGGTGCGCGGATGCTGCGGATGTACTCGACATTGGTGAGCGGCTTGAGTCCACCTTGGAAATCCTTGTCCTGCATGAAAAGCGCATTGGTGCGATGGAGTCCCGCGTGATTCAGCGCGCCCCAAGTGAAATCAATGCAGCTGTTGTTGAGCCCGTGATACTCCGTATTGAACCCATGCTTGTCCGGCGCGGCACCAAATTCCTTGAGCTTTTCGTACTGATCTTTCGAGATTTCGAGCGTTCGTTGGTAGAAGGGATTCTGGTACTCCCGCGCGTCAGAGTCGTAAACCTTGCCGGGGCCGGTCGTCGCCCCGTGCTCCTTCGGCGCAAAGCCATAGCTGATGCTCTCACGGCCATTACCCACTGTGTAATAGACGTGGCCTGCGGTAGATGTTCCGCCCTCCAACAGCGGGGTTCCTGGCGCCGCAACGTAAATTGTCACGCGATATCGTTCGTCCATGAAACGCTCCTATTTCGACTTGTGCTTGTAGGCGACAAGCAACTCTGCCGGGATCGGCGCGAGATGCACGGGTGGGTCAAGTAACTCCACGCTCAGGCGGTACCTGCCCGGAGAGAGGTTCTGGCCCCACGCCATCGCCAGTTGCTTGTAGTGCCCCTGCGGATTGGACAAACCTGCCGCTTCAAGTGAGGTGTCGTCCACGTCATCAAGCCAGACCGTTGAAACGCGCCCATCAGCGTTGATCGGCACGAGAGTGGCAGCCGTTCCTGGCTGCTGCTCAACACGGACGAGTGGAGCACTTGCCTCACTCATTTCCCCGAGCTGAGTAAGGTGCACGCGTGCAGGCAGACCAGCCCCTCGAATCATCAAGGCCCGCTCCTGCGCTACGGCACCATCTTCCCCACTTACGCGGACGGCAACCAGGAGCGTTGGCGTTGCGTTTCTACCGGGTGGCTCCAGATTGAACTCTACGACCATTGGCTCGGCCATTGACGTCAGAGTAAGCGGCCTGACAAGCGGCACATTGTTTTGTGCAGCACTTGAAGAAGCCTCAGATCGCGGCGGGGAAGTCTGTGCCTGGCAAGCGCTCAGCAGAAGAAAAGTCAAGCATGCGCCTGCTCCCAGCATCCGTCGTCCCAGTCGCAGCATCGTCCGTCCTCGCGTGAGCTTTGATTGATAGGTGTGTTTTCACCAGGCTTTCTTATACACCCAGGCCTAAAAGCAATCTACGACGACTGTCACTACAGAGCGGACGGGCACCGCCGAGCCCGCAGTAAGTCGAATTCACATCCCATGTGTTGAGACGCACTTCAGCCATTCTCCCCTCCCCACTGGAGGATCACCATGACCAAGATCGACCCCGCATGGCTCGAAGCCCTCGACAAAGAGCTCCTCCACCTGTTCGCCATCGACCACCGCGATGCCGGCATGGATGAGCACCTGCTGCGCTGCTACACAGACCTCCCACCACGCGAAGCAGCACTGGCCTTCGGCAGCGACTACGACCTGGAGCGCGACGATGCACTGTGGCCACGACCGCGCGTGCCTGTGTGAACCACGCAGCAGTCCCGCACCCCGGCATTCAAGGCAAGCGATGCCAGGGCATGGCCGCTATGCTGGCAGCGCACCGGAATGGAAACCACGTATGCCCCGTTTGAACGCCGCCCTGGCACTGAACCTCGCTCTGATGCTGCTGGGCGCTACACCTGCCATGGCCATGGCGGCAGATCCGCAGGTTTCCACTGAAGTGTTCGTAGAGCGCGGTGACAACCCCACCTTCGAGCTGAAACAGGCGCCTGCCGTTGAGTATTCAACGGCCCCTGCCACGCCGCCCGATACCTTGCTGCAGGTTCCCATGGAGGTGCTGTTGGTTGCTCAACTGGATGAGCTGGGCCACGTTTCCAACGTAATGGTGGCGCGGTCCAGCGGACTGCGGGAGATTGATCGTGCGGCCTTTACCGCAGTAGACCAGTGGCGCTTCGAACCTGTCGTGGTTGAAGGCGTCGCGCTGCATGCGCGGGTTCGGGTCCGTATGACCTTCGTGCCCACGGCCGAGGCGCAGCCCGGCTGAACTGCTGCTCCAATCTGTCGTAATTGGTCCTACGCCGTAGGCCTGGCTGTAGGCATCCTGTGCTTGGGGCCAATAGCGCCAAGCCCTTCAAGACCGTTGCGGCGCAATCGCTTGCCGGCTTAACACCGTGTGCGACAATGCCGAAAGCGTCAGGACTGGCAATCGTCAGTTCTGCAGTTTCTTGGCATTYGGCAGCTGTGCGGGTATCTCTTTGCGTGCCACCGAAAACGGGTGGCACGGGTGTCGAAAGCCCGTTCAGTAACCATGTGTTTTACGCTTGTCAGCCGGCGTCACCTTTGCGTGGCGCCGGCTGGCAATCCGTTCGCGTTCCATGGCGGGCGGTGCGTGGGGGTCTTCGGACCCACCGGCTTGGTTACTGTCCGGCTTTCGAACCACGCATCGTCCGCCGCCTTTATCTGGTGGCGCTGCTATCTGTCCTGTACGGAGCATTGCCATGAACGCATCGGAATTCCGCTCTCTCCACGCGCAGCACGACCCAGCCAACACCGAAGTCGAGCGCGAACCGTCTGCCGATCCCAACACCTTCGTTGCCACGCTGCGCCGCATCGGAACCGGTGCTGCTGCGGATGGCCAGTCTTGGCCGGAGCGGCATCAACTGCCTGGGCGTTGTCTTCAACTGGCGGATGCGGACTGCGCGCTGGCCGGGCTGCGCGTGGTGCAGGAGGTGCTGTTG
>NZ_JBFRFE010000238.1:0-5746 GCF_052114665.1 Stenotrophomonas sp. 2YAF22
CGGTCGGCACCCACCCGGTTCAAGGCATGCCAACCAGGGTTGGCACCTACCTCGGCAGCAGCGGCAGCAGCAAGGCGTGCGCGTCCACCAGCGAGCCGACGATGCGGTGGCCCAGCGCGCGCAGTTCTTCATCGGGATGCACCAGGTCCGGTACCTGGATCACGGTCATGCCGGCCGCCAGCGCAGCACGCGTGCCGGCAGGCGAATCCTCCAGCGCCAGGCAGCGTTCCGGTGCCTTGCCCAGCCGCTGCGCGGCCAGCAGGTAGATGTCCGGCGCCGGCTTCGGCCGCGCTACATCGCCACTGGTGATCACCGCATCGAAGTATGGCAGCAGCCCGGCTGCAGCCAGCTTGCGGTTGGCCCGCGGCTGCCGCGTGGTGGTCGCTACCGCACGCGGCACCGCGTGCGACTTCAACAACTCAAGCAGTTCCAGGATGCCCGGCCGCAGCGGCAGCCCGGTCTGGGTGCGCTCCTCGTACAGATCATGGCAACGCGCGGCCATGGCCTCGATCATGCTGTCTTCGATGCCCTGCTGGCGCAGCAGCGCCTGGCTGTCGCGGTCGCCCAGGCCGACCATGCGGACGAAGAAGCTGGCATCCAGGGGCAAGCCGAGCTCCTCCGCCGCCTCGCTCCAGCATGCAAGCGACACACGCTCGCTGTCGATCATCAGGCCGTCCATGTCGAAGATGACGGCGTCGGGCAGGAACGGCAGCGCAGCGATGGAGGTCATGGAGCGAACAACGTATCCAGATCGGTGGAGGTCAGCAGCCGCCATTCCCCTTCGGCCAGTCCCTGCAGGTCCAGGCCACCAACACGGCTGCGATGCAGTGCCTGCACATGGTTGCCTGCGGCAGCGAACATGCGGCGTACCTGATGGTAGCGGCCTTCGTGCAGTACCAGGCGCGCCTTGCGCGGCCCGAGCACCTGCAGTTCAGCCGGCAGCAGGGGCGTCTTCTCCGCTTCCAGCATCAGCGTGCCGCTGGCAAACAGCGCCACCTCGTCACCACGCAGGTCTTCGGCCAGCTCCACTTCGTAGACCTTGGGCAGCTTCGACTTCGGCGAGATGATCCGGTGCAGCAGGTTGCCGTCGTCGGTCAGCAGCAACAGGCCGCTGGTCTCGCGGTCGAGGCGGCCGACGGTGGACAGCACCGGGTCGCGGTCGCGGAAGCGCGGCGGCAGCAGGTCGTAGATCAGGCGGCCCTTGTCCTTGGTCGAACAGGTGTAGCCGGCCGGCTTGTACATCGCCAGCGACAGGCCCACCGGCGGGTCCAGCGGCTCGCCGTCCACCCGCACCGCTTCATGCGGCACCTGGTCGTCGGCGTAGAGCACCTCGCCGTCGGCGTCGGTGACGCGGCCTTCGCGGAACATCCACTGCACCTGCTTGCGGCTGCCGTAGCCGAGGTTGGCGATGTGCTTGACCAGTTTCACCGGGCCTTCCCCTTGCCCTTCACCGCTTCGACCAGCTTGAAGCCATCGCGCTCGGCAACCACGCGCACCGCGCCGAAGCTCTCGTTGAGCGTGTACTCGTAGGGCAGGTGGCGGTTGGCCACCACGTACAGGCGCCCACCCGGGCGCAGCGCCTGCGCGGCCACGGCGATGAAGCGCTGGCCGATGTCCGGGCGATCCGCACGCGAGGGCGTGTGGAACGGCGGGTTGCTGATGATGACGTCGTAGTCCGGCTCGATACCGGCGGTGACGTCGCGCCACAGGAAGCGCAGCGGCACGGGGCGCGGTGGCGGTGCCAGATTCAGTTCGGCCAGGTCCAGCGCGCGCTTCTCGGCCTCGTACAGGTCCAGCGCGGTGATCTTCGGGCAGCGCTCCAGCAGTTCACGCGACAGGTAGCCGTAACCGGCACCGAGGTCAGCTGCACGCCCGGCAAGGTCGGCCGGCAGATGCTCGGCCAGCAGGGCCGACGCCGGGTCGATGCGGTCCCAGGCGAACACGCCAGGACGGCTGAGGAAACGGCCGCCGACGATCGGCCGCACCGCGTCCAGCGCGCCCCAGCGCTTGGCCACGTCCACATCGTGCTGGCCCTGCAGCGGAGCGGTCCAGAACACGCGGCAATGGTTCTTGGTCAGGCTGCCGCCGAGGCCGGCCAACTGCTTGAGGTCGCCTTCGCCGGAGCGGGCACCTTCGTTGTTGTGCTGGCAGGCCACGATGCGGCCACCCTCGGCGACCAGCGCCAGGGCGCGGGCGAACAGCGCACGGGCTTCCTCTCGCTGGCGCGGCGGCAGCACCAGCACCAGCGGGTAACGGCCGCGGCCGGCAGCATCATCCAGCTGCCCGCTGACGGTCCAGCCAGCGGCCTGCTGCAGCGGCTGCGCGAACGGGGCGAAGCTCTGCTCGCAGTCGACTTCGCGGCCGCCGGCCTGCTCGCGCAGTGGCCAGCCGTCACGGGCGCGCAGGAAGGCCACCGGACCTTCCGGCCAGCGCAGGGCGCCGCTGGAGAACGGCAGGAACAGGGTCTGCAGGGGGGCGTCGTCGCTGGATGCCATCGGCGCGGGTACTGGAAGCGTGAGGGCCGTCCATTGTACCGGCTTGTCCGCCCCGGCCCCGGCCACCGCTTTGCGAAACTTCAACGTTGCCTTGATGCCGCAGCAACATGCCAGCGTTCAGGGTAGAAGCTCCCCGCAACCCCTGGAGATCCTGCATGCGTGCCTTGTTCGTCGGAGGTGTCGTCGACAACAGTGAAATGGACCTGGAAGGCAGCCATCCCCCCGTGCATTACCCGGAGGACACCGGCGGCGGCCATTCCCGCTACCGCCTGCACCAGGTTGGCCACGGCGCCGATGGCAGCGTGGCCTACGCCGTCTATGGCGCGCCGGATCTGGCAGACGATGAAGTGACCCGGGTAGCCGAGGAGCGCGCGTATGCGCGCAGGTTCGAAGCGACGGCAACGCTGTTCGAACATTGAACATCGCAGCCACGCATGGCGTGGCTCTACTGTCCGAATGTTGATCATCGCAGCCACGCATGGCGTGGCTCTACTGTTCGAATGTTGACCATCGCGGCCACGCATGGCGTGGCTCTACACCTGTTCGAACGTTGACCATCGCGGCCACGCGTGGCGTGGCTCTGCAGTAGATCCACGCCATGCGTGGATGCGCCATCCGCAGTTGCCGTCAGAGCCTCGGCGGCAGTCTGCGGATGCTGGCGATCTCATCCAGCCACACGTGATGCTGCTGCACCGGCGCATCAAGATCGTCCAACCGCAGCTGGCCATTGCTGCCTTCGTCGCCGGCGTCGTTGCGGTACTGCTGCAGCGTCGGCTGCACCGCAACCGTGCCCAGCAGGCGCCGGCCATCGTGCAGGGTCAGCTGCACCTCGGTTTCCCCCTGCAACTGCGGCAACAGGGCTTCCAGGCGCGCGATCTGCGCGGAATCAGTATGGATACGGGGAGCAATACGGGACATCGGCGACCTCCTGAACTGCAGGGTCGCCGATCGTCCGTGAATGCTCAGTGCAGCAGGCTGTCCCCGCGCGTGGCCTGCACGCGCCGCACCACGCCCACCAGCTGGGCCACCGAATACGGCTTGGCCACATGCTCCTGGAAGCCCGAGGCCAACGCACGGCGACGGTCATCGGCACGCGCCAGCGCGGTCACCGCCACCGCCGGCAGTGCTGCCGCATCCACGCCCAGGTCCTCGCGCAGCGTGCTCACCAGGCCATAGCCATCCATGCCCGGCATGCCGATGTCGGTCAGCAGCACGTGGTACTGCAGGTGGCCATTGTCGGCCAGCAATGCCAGCGCCTCGCCCGCAGAACTGGCCGCGGATACGCTGGCGCCCTGCTCTTCCAGCATGCGCCGCAGGTACTCCAGCACTTCTGGCTGGTCTTCCACCGCCAGCACATGCAGGCCGCGCAACGGATACGGCTCGACCACCATCGGTTCCAGGATAGGACCGCTGACGACCTCGCGCAGCGGACGCCGTTCGGCATCGGGCAGATGCTGCGGCAGGCGCACGGTGAAGGTGGAGCCGTGACCGTGGCCATCGCTGGCCGCGCTGACCGAACCGCCATGCAGTTCGACCAGCTGCTGCACGATGGCCAGGCCCAGGCCCAGACCGCCATGGCGGCGGGTGGTGGTGCCGTCGGCCTGGCGGAAGCGGCTGAACAGATGGTTCAGGAACTCCGGCGCGATGCCATCGCCGGTATCGCGCACGGTGATCGTCCAATAGTTGCCATCAGCCTGCAGCTGCACGTCGATGCGGCCTTCGGCCGGGGTGAACTTGATCGCGTTGGACAACAGGTTCCAGAACACCTGCTGCAGCCGGGTGGCATCGCCCAGCACCTGGCAGGGCTGTGCCGGCAGCTGCAGGGTGACGTCAAGCGCCTTGCCCTCGGCCACCAGCTCCTGTGCGCCCATCGCTTCGTTCAACTGGTCGCGCAGGTCCAGCACTTCCACTTCCAGCTGCACCTTGCCCAGCAGCATGCTGCTGAGGTCGAGCATGTCCGAGATCAACCGCTTCTGCGCGGTCGCGCTGTTGGCGATCACGCCCAGGCCCTTGTACAGCGGGCTGGTGGAATCGACGCGCTGCAGCAGCAGTTCACTCCAGCCCAGGATCGTGGTCAGCGGCGTGCGCAGCTCGTGCGACAGCGTGGCCAGGAACTCATCCTTCAGCCGCGCCATGTTCTCGGCCGCACTGCGCGCGGCACGCTCGGACTGCAGCAGTTCCTCGCGCGCCAGTTCGATCTCGCGGCGCTCGGTGACGTCCGGGCTGCTGCCGGCCAGGCCGATGAAACGGCCCATCCGCGAGAAGCGCGGACGCGCGTTCATTTCCAGCCAGCGCCACTGCCCATCGGCGCGGCGGGCGCGCACCAGGGCGTGCATCGAGCGCTGCGCTTTCAGCGCTTCCTGCAGTTCGTATTCGAACACCGACGCATCGTCGGGATGCACCAGGCCGCGCCAGACATCTTCGGGCACACGGTTCTCGTCGCCGCCGAAGAACTCGCTGAAGGCACTGTTGACGAAGCGGGCGTGGCCGCGCTCGTCCAGTACCCACACCGGCATCGGCAGGCCATCGGCCAACGCACTGAAACGCGCCTCGCTCTCACCCAGTTCCACTTCCATCTGCTTGCGCGCGGTCACATCGAAGAACAGCACGCCCACCTTGTCATCGCCCGCCCGGCCAACACGCACCGCATCCACGGCGAACGTGCGCCCCAGGGCACGGGCATCCATTTCGAACTGGGCCGGTCGCCCGGTCCGCGCCACTTCGCCGTAAATACGGAACCAGTCACCTTCGTGCTGTGGCTCCAGCGTGCTCATGCGCTTGCCGCAGGCATCCTTCAGGCCGGTGTGGCGCTCGAAGGCATCGTTGACCTCGAGGAAGCGGTAGTCGATCGCCTCGTCGCCATCAAACAGCACCTGGATCACACAGAAACCTGCGTGGATGCGCTCAAGCACGCCATGGTGCAGGTCGGGTTCGGGCGTCGGCACCATCAAGGGTGAGCGCTCCACGAGGGGCGGCAATGTGGACAAGGGCGTGGGAGGAAAAGACCGGATGGAGGTACAGCATCTTCCAGACCGCGTATTCACAGCGTCAAGCGCCGTCAGTCAGGGTTGACGACCATGAATTGGCGGCAACTGTTGACGCATTTGACGCTACTGGCCATTGCTGCGGCCCCGCGGCGGGATCACACTCGATCCGAGATCATCATCCTCCCCGCTTCGGGGACGCAGGAGACTGCCATGAAAGGTTCGCTTCCAACCGCCCTGCTGCTGGCCGGCATGCTTGCCGTGGGC
>NZ_JBFRFE010000239.1:0-5742 GCF_052114665.1 Stenotrophomonas sp. 2YAF22
GGCACTGCCGGCCAGCGGCCGGCACTACCGGTCATGCAACAGCAGGGATCAGCGCTTCTCGGCGGCGACCAGCTCGGCCAGCTGCACCGCGTTGAGGGCTGCGCCCTTGCGCACGTTGTCCGACACGATCCACAGGTTCAGGCCGCGCGGATGCGACAGGTCCTCGCGGATGCGGCCGACGTACACCGCGTCGGTGCCCGAGGCATGGGTGACCGGCGTCGGGTAGCCACCGGCCTCGTGACGATCCACCACCTCGATGCCCGGCGACTGTTCCAGCAGCGCGCGCGCTTCGGCGACGGTCACCTTGTCACGGGTTTCGATCGCCACCGATTCGGAGTGGCCATAGAACACCGGCACGCGTACCGCGGTCGGGTTCACGAGGATGCTGTCGTCGCCCAGGATCTTGCGGGTCTCCCAGACCAGCTTCATCTCTTCCTTGGTGAAGCCGTTGTCCAGGAAGTCGTCGATGTGCGGGATCAGGTTGAAGGCGATCTGCACCGGGAAACGCTGCGGATCGATTTCCTGGAAGCTCAGCAGCTGGCCGGTCTGCTTGCCCAGTTCCTCCAGTGCCGAACGGCCACCGCCGGATACCGACTGGTAGGTGGACACGTTGATGCGCTCGATGCCGTACTTGCGGTGCAGCGGTGCCAGCGCGACCAGCATCTGCATGGTCGAGCAGTTCGGGTTGGCGATGATGCCGCGCGGCCGGTTGGCGACCTGGTCCGGATTGACCTCCGACACCACCAGCGGCACGTCATCGTCGTAACGGAAGGCCGAGGAGTTGTCGATCACCACCGCGCCAGCCGCAGCGAACTTCGGGGCGTATTCCTTGGACACGCTGCCACCGGCCGAGAACAGGGCGATGTCCACGCCACTCGGGTCGAAAGTGGCCAGGTCCTGGATCCTGACCTTGTTGCCGTTGTATTCGACTTCGCCGCCGGCCGAGCGCTCGGAAGCGAGCAGGCTCAGGGTGCCGACCGGGAAATCGCGCTCGGCCAGGATGGCCAGCATGGTCTCGCCGACCGCGCCGGTGGCGCCGACGATGGCGACGTGGAAGCTGCGTTGTGCATTGCTCATGGGGGAACTCTCACGAAAACGGGAAGGGGGAAAACTCACGCACGACAGCTGGGTTCGGGGAGCCTCCTCGGATGGATGCGCGGAGGTTCCCTATCGTTTCCCGCTTTTTTTGTCCGAGGGCGCGCGCGCGGCAAGGGCCGCGTCGGCGTTGATCGCGCTCGGCATGCGCGACGGGCTGCCGTCCAGGCCCAGCCCGGCCAGCAGATTGTCCACGGCCATCTGCACCATGGCCGTACGCGTGGCCAGCGATGCGCTGCCGATATGCGGGGTCAGCACGATGTTGCGCAGGGCCAGCAGTTCCGGCCGCACGTTCGGTTCGCCTTCGTAGACATCCAGGCCGGCCGCCGACAGGCGACCGTTGGCCAGTGCATCGGCCAGCGCCAGTTCGTCAACGATGCCGCCGCGGGCGATGTTCACCAGGGTGGCAGACGGCTTCATCTTGGCCAGCGCGGCGGCGTCGATGATGTGGTGCGAGGCGGCGGTGTATGGCAACACGGTCAACAGATGGTCGGACTGCGCCAGCAGCGTGTCCAGATCCACGTAGGTCGCGCCGAGCGCGGCTTCGGTGTCGGCCGGCAGCCGCGAACGGTTGTGGTACAGCACCTTCATGCCGAAGCCGTGCGCGCCACGACGGGCGATGCCCTGGCCGATGCGGCCCATGCCGAGGATGCCCAGCGTGCTGCCATGGATGTCGGCACCCAGCATGGTCTGGAACGACCACTGCCCCCACTGGCCCTCGCGCAGCCAGCGCTCGGATTCGGTGATCCGGCGCGCAGTGGCCATCAACAGCGCAAAGCCGAGATCGGCCGTGGTCTCGGTGAGAACGTCCGGGGTGTTGCTGGCGAGAATGCCGGCGGTGCTGAGGGCGTCAACATCCAGATTGTTGTAGCCGACGCCGACATTGGCGATCACCTTCAACTGCGCGGCATCGGCGACCTGGGTCGCACCGATGCGCTCGTTGAGGGTGATGATCGCCCCGTCAACATCCGCCAGCTGCGCGGCGATCTGCTGCGGCGACCAGGCGGTGACGGTATCGGTGGTGCGCAGCTGCACGCGATCGCGCAGCGGCGCGATGGCCGCGTCGATCAGCGGCTGGCTCACCCATACCGTCGGCCGCGTATCAGCCATCAAGCTGGCCGGGAATGCGCGGGGTGATGGTGCCGACATCGCCGCACTGCGCGCGGTGGCGCAGCGCCTGGTCCATCAGCACCAGGGCCATCATCGCCTCGGCGATGGGCGTGGCGCGGATGCCGACGCAGGGATCATGGCGGCCGGTGGTGACTACCTCCACCACATTGCCGGCCGTATCCAGCGATTCACCGGGCAGGCGCAGGCTGGAAGTCGGCTTGAGCACCATCGAGGCGACCACCGGCTGGCCGGTGGAAATGCCACCGAGAATGCCGCCGGCATGGTTGCTGGCAAAACCCTGCGGGGTCAGCAGGTCACGGTGTTCGGTGCCCTTCTGCATGGCGCTGGCGAAACCGTCGCCGATCTCCACGCCCTTCACCGCGTTGATGCTCATCAGTGCGGCCGCGAGCTCGCCATCAAGCTTGCCGTAGATCGGCTCGCCCCAGCCCGGCGGCACATTGTCGGCGACCACGTCCACGCAGGCACCGACCGAATCGCCGGACTTGCGCAGCGCATCCATGTACGCCTCCAGCTCGGGCACCTGTGCGGCATGCGGCCAGAAGAACGGGTTGTCCTCGACCACCGACCAGTCGAAACCGGCCGGAGTGATCTCGCCCAGCTGCGACAGGTAGCCGCGCACGGTAACGCCGWAGCGTTCGGCCAGCCATTTCTTGGCAACCACGCCAGCGGCCACGCGCATGGTGGTCTCGCGTGCCGAGGAACGGCCACCACCGCGCGGGTCGCGGATGCCGTACTTGTGCCAGTAGCTGTAATCGGCATGCCCCGGACGGAACTGCTGGCCGATGTTGCTGTAGTCCTTGCTGCGCTGGTCGGTGTTACGGATCAGCAGCGCGATCGGGGTGCCGGTGGTCAGGCCCTCGTACACCCCGGACAGGATTTCGACCTCGTCGGCCTCGCGCCGCGCCGACGTGTGCCGGCTCTTGCCGGTGGCGCGACGCTGCAGGTCGTGGCTGAATTCGGCCGCGTCCAGCGCCAGCCCCGGCGGGCAGCCATCGATCACGCAGCCGATGGCCGGCCCGTGCGATTCGCCGAACGTGGTGACGGTGAACAGCTTGCCGAACGAATTGGAGCTCACGGGCGCTGCGCCGCCAGTTCGGTGATGCGCGCGCTGTGGGCGATCAGCTCGCGGCACTCGACCGCAAAGATGCCCATCTGGCCGACCTTGAATTCGACCCAGGCGAAATCCACTTCCGGCAGCAGCTTGATCAGGTGCTGTTCGGATTCGCCCACTTCACAGATCAGCAGGCCGTCCTCGCTCAAGTGCAGCGGCGCGTCGCGCAGGATCTTCAGCACCAGGTCCAGGCCGTCGTCGCCGGCACGCAGGCCCATCTCCGGCTCGTAGGAGTATTCCTGCGGCAGGGCATCGGTCTCGTCGTTGGTGACATACGGCGGGTTGGTGACGATCAGGTCGTAGTGGCGGCCGGTCAGGCCGTTGAACAGGTCCGACTTCAGCAGCGTCACGTTGTGTGCCTGCAGGCGTTCCTTGTTCTCTTCGGCCAGCGACAGCGCATCATCGCTGAGGTCCACGCCGTCTACTTCCCAGTTCGGGTAGTAGTGGCCCATGGCGATGGCGATGCAGCCCGAACCGGTGCACAGGTCCAGCGCGCGGTTGACATCGCGGCCGGCCAGCCACGGCTCGAAGCCRCACTCGATCAGTTCGGCGATCGGCGAACGCGGCACCAGGGCGCGTGTGTCGCTCTTGAAGCTGAGGCCGGCGAACCAGGCTTCACCGGTCAGGTAGGCAGCCGGGACGCGCTCGTCGATGCGGCGCTGGAACAGCTCCAGCACCGCCAGCTTCTCTTCCAGCAACAGGCGCGCCTGGCCGTAGGCCGGGCCGAGGTCGTGCGGCAGGTGCAGGCCGTGCAGCACCAGCTGGGTGGCCTCGTCCAGGGCATTGTCGTAGCTGTGCCCGAAGGTCAGGCCCGCAGCGTTGAAACGGCTGGTGCCGTAGCGGATCAGATCGATGATCGTATGGAGTTCGGCGGCCGTTTCAGCGGTCATGGCGGTACTGCGGGCAAAGTGGCCCCCGATTATAGGGGTTGCCGCCTGCGCCGGCATCCGTTGCGGCAGAAACGATCCAGTCGCAGCCGGTATGATGGTGGCCACTTCCTGCGGCGGAATCCCATGTTCAATCGCAACGTCGGCATCATCCTGCTGATCGCTCTGGCAGCGGGCCTTGGCCTGCTCGCCGCCCAGCAGGTGTTCGCGCCGAAGCCGCCGGCCGGGCAGCCGGCCACCGAAGCGATCACCCTGTACCCGCAGCCGCGCACCCTGCCCGACTACAACCTGGCCCAGTCCGACGGCACGCGCCTGATTCCCGGCGAACTGAAGGGCCACTGGACCCTGGTATTCCTTGGCTTCACCTTCTGCCCGGACGTCTGCCCGACCACCCTGGCCGAGCTGGCCGGTGCGCAGAATCAGTGGGAAGCGCTGCCCGATGGCCTGCGCCCGCGCGTGCTGTTCGTCTCGGTCGACCCGGAGCGCGACACCGCCACGCGCCTGGGCGAGTACGCCCACGGCTTCCACAAGGACACCCTGGCGGCGACCGCCGACATTCCCTCGCTGGAGCGCTTTGCCACCTCGCTGGGCTTCGTGTTCCAGAAGGTGCCGGGCAAGCACTTCGACGAGAATCCCGAGGATTACACCCTCGAGCACTCCGCCAGCCTGGCCGTGCTCGATCCGCAGGGCCGGCTTGCCGGCCTGGTGCGGCCCCCGTTCAATGCGCCGGCGATCGCCCGCGACCTGCAGAAGCTGACCGAGAAATCCGCCCCATGAGTCTGACCACCGCCCTGACGTACGTCCTGCCCCACCGCCTGCTGTCCTCGATGGCGCGTTCGCTGGCGTACTCGGACAACCCGCGCGTATCGCGCTGGCTGATCGACACGGTCACCCGCAAGTTCAACGTCAACCTGGATGAAGCGGCCAACCCGGACCCGCGCAGCTACCCGACCTTCAACCAGTTCTTCACCCGCGCGCTGAAGCCCGGCGCACGCGTGGCCGATGCCGATCCGCGCAGCCTGGTGATGCCGGCGGACGGCCGCATCAGCCAGCTCGGAAAGATCGACGCCGGGCGCATCTTCCAGGCCAAGGGGCAGTCTTTCACCGCCGCCGAGCTGCTGGGCAGCGCCGAGGACGCCAAGCCGTTCAACGAGGGCCTGTATGCCACGGTGTACCTGTCGCCGCGCGACTACCACCGCGTGCACATGCCGTGGACCGGCACCCTGCGCGAAACCGTGCATGTGCCCGGCCGCCTGTTCAGCGTCGGCCCGGCTGCGGTGAACAACGTGCCCGGCCTGTTCGCGCGCAACGAACGCCTGGTCTGCCATTTCGACACCAGCTTCGGCCCGATGGTCAGCGTGATGGTCGGTGCGCTGCTGGTGTCGGGCGTGGAAACGGTATGGAGCGGCGAAGAGATTCCGCATTACGGCGACCGCATCACCCGCAAGGACTACCGGGGCCGCGGCATCACGCTGCAGCGCTTCGAAGAGATGGCGCGCTTCAATTACGGCTCGACCG
>NZ_JBFRFE010000240.1:0-5735 GCF_052114665.1 Stenotrophomonas sp. 2YAF22
TTCGCGGTGGCCGCGAGCCGGTGCTGCGTGAGCGGCGATTGCTGGTCGCGCTGGATGCACTGGTCGCTGCCGGGCAGATCGCCCGCGATGATGGCGCCGCACTGCGCGAGGCCTATCTGTTCCTGCGCCGGCTGGAAAACCGCCTGCAGATGCTGCGCGATGCGCAGACCCATGTGCTGCCCAGCGATGCGCTGGATCGCGAGCGGATTGCCGTCGGCCTGGGCTATGCCGATTGGGATGCGCTGCGCGACGCACTGCGTGTGCAGCAGCAGCGTGTCAGTACCGAGTTCGGTGCGCTGCTGGCACCACGCAAGGGCCAGGCAGCGCCGGATGCGCTGGCCAATTACTGGCGCAGCCTGCCCGAAGGCAGCAACGCGCCGCTGCTGGCCGAGGCCGGTTTCCTCGATGCCAATGGCGCCGATCAGTCACTGCGCGATTTCGCCCAGGGCACGGGCGTGAAGTCGCTGTCCGATGCCGCGCGCGCGCGCCTGGACCGCGTACTGCCGGCACTGCTGCACGCCGCCACCCGTTCACCGCAGCCCGATGCCGCACTCAAGCGCGTGCTCGGCCTGCTGCAGGCAGTGCTGCGCCGTACCAGCTACCTGGCGCTGCTGGACGAACAGCCCAGCGCGCTTGCGCGACTGGTCGACGTGCTGGCA
The DNA here is from genome assembly GCF_052114665.1 of Stenotrophomonas sp. 2YAF22. Lineage (NCBI taxonomy): Bacteria > Pseudomonadati > Pseudomonadota > Gammaproteobacteria > Lysobacterales > Lysobacteraceae > Stenotrophomonas > Stenotrophomonas sp. 2YAF22. The sequence continues at coordinate 660 of NZ_JBFRFE010000240.1, forward strand.
CGCAGCGCGCTGCTGGCCGAACGCCTGGCCGCGTATCCGCTGCTGCTGGATGAACTGTTGGACGTACGCGTGTCCGGGCCGATGCCCGATGCCGCCGACATGCTGGCCGAATGCCGGCAGGTGCTGCCGGTGGAAGATCCCGAATCACAGCTGCGCTGGCTCAATGAAACACGCCTGGCGCTGAGCTTCCGCATGGCCATGGCCACGCTGGATGGCCGCCAGGGCGCGGTCGACAGCACCCGGCAACTGGCCGAACTGGCGCAGGCGGTAGTCATCACGGTGTTGGCGATGGCCGAGGCCGATATGCACGCCGCGCACGGCGCTATCGCCGGCGGCCGCTTCGCGATCATCGGTTACGGCAGCCTGGGCGGCCTGGAGCTGGGTTTCGGCTCGGATCTGGACCTGGTGTTCCTGCACGATCACCCGCCGGGCGTGGAAGCCAGTGACGGCGCGCGCCCGCTGGAACCAGGCCGCTGGTATGCGCGCCTGGCCCAGAAGGTGATGGCGCTGCTGGCTGCGGTCACCGCCGCCGGCCGCCTGTACGACATCGACGTGCGCCTGCGTCCGGATGGTGGCAAGGGCTCGCTGGTGTCTTCGCTGGCCAGCTACACCGAGTACCAGCGCGATCGCGCATGGACCTGGGAGCACCAGGCGCTGGTGCGCGCACGCGGCGTGGCCGGCGATGCCAGCCTGCTGCAGGATTTCGAACAGGTACGTGCGCAGACCCTGGGCCGCGAACGTGATCGCGCAACGCTGTATGCCGATGTGGTGAAGATGCGCGGGCGCATGCGCACCGAACTGGACCGCAGCGATGCCGCGCGGCTCGACCTGAAGCAGGGTGCAGGCGGCGTGGTCGACCTGGAGTTCCTGCTGCAGACCGGCGTGCTGGCATGCAGTGCGCAAACCCCTGCATTGCTGCAGCCGCGTGCCACGCCTGCATTGATCGACGCGCTGGCGGCGGCGGAGTTCCTGCCCGAAGCCACCGCACAGGCGCTGCATGGCGCGCATGCCACACTGCTGGAGGTCGGGCTGGCCTGCACGCTGGATCGCCGGCCGCGCTTGGCACCGACCACGCCGGCCATCGAAGAGGCGTGTGCGGCGATCCGCGCCGCGTGCATCGCCGCGGAGCTACCGTTCGCCTGACCGCCTGCAATGGCGGTARCAGCTTTGGGTGGGTGCCGATCGTTGGCACCCACCAGATCAATGGTCTGGCGAAGGCTTTTCATTGGTAGGTGCCGACCGTTGGTCGGCACAATCTCTCAGCTGCGATGAACCTTGAAGGAGCGCGCCGACCAACGGTCGGCACCCACCGGGTTCARGGAGTGTGCCAACCAAGGTTGGCAGCTACCGGACCAATGGTCTGGCGATGGCTTTTCATTGGTAGGTGCCGACCGTTGGTCGGCACAATCTCTCAGCTGCGATGAACCCTGAAGGAGCGCGCCGACCAACGGTCGGCACCCACCGGGTTCAAGGAGCGCGCCAACCAAGGTTGGCAGCTACCGGATCAAGGGCCCGGCGATGGCTTTTCATTGGTAGGTGCCGACCGTTGGTCGGCACAATCTCTCAGCTGCGATGAACCCTGAAGRAGCGTGCCGACCAACGGTCGGCACCCACCGGTGAGGCGGTCAGCCCGCTGTACGCAGCGGCGCCATCTTCCACAGCAGCGCGCGGAATGGGGCCAGCAGGCACACGCCGATTGCCAGCTTCACCGCCAGGTCGCCCGCCGCCCAGCTCACCCACGGCAGGGTGGAACCGGCGAAGGCGATCGACCAGAAGATCGTGGTATCCACCGTGGCGCTGCAGGTGGTGGCCACCATCGGTGCGCGCCACCAGCTGCCGCGGCGCAGGCGATCGAATACGGTGATGTCCAGCAACTGGGCCACGATGAAGGCCGAGCACGAGGCGATCGCAATGCGCGGTGTGGCCACCCACACCGACAGCAGCACCGCCACCGCAAACCCGATCCACGCCACGCGGCGGGCCGGGCCCGGGCCGAAGCGGCGGTTGATCAGGTTGCTGACCAGAAAGGCCACCGGGTAGCTGAAAGCACCCCAGGTCAGCCAGTCATTGATCGGGTACTGCACCAGCACGTTGGACAGCAGCACCACCGCGCCCATGGCCAGCACCGCCAGCACCAGGGCGCGGGCGGTCAACGGGGCAAAAACAGGCGCAGGACGCACGGACATGGCGAGCCAGGGGACAAAGGGGATCGCCCATTATCCGCCCGGCCCGCCGCAAAGCCAAAAACGGCCGTTCAGTTTTACAGCTGCTCGCTCAGCGCGTCGCCGGCGGCATAGGCGGTTGGCACATAGGCCAGGGCCTTGCCGTCACTGTTCTTCACTGTCCAGCCGGCACCGGCATCGGTCGGGTCGAAGCGCACCTGCTGGCCGACCACGAAACCGGCCACCGGGTCTTCGCCCTCGATCGCCGGCCACTGCAGGGTGGCGGTCTGGTCGGCCTTGTCCGGCACCTGCAGCTGCACCTGGCGCTCGCCAGCGGCGGTGGTCGCCACCTGCTTCACTTCCATCGGCGGCAGCGGCACTGCCGGAGTGCGCTCGGCCACCCGGCCATTGCGCTCGCTGGCCTTGAACGGCGCCTTGGACAGTGCGGCCAGGCCCATCGAGGTGGCCAGTGGAACCGACACCACGATCAGCGAAGTGACCAGCACGCTGGCCTGGCCGCTGTTGATGTGCGGGGCGGCACCAGCGTGCACGGTCGGCACCGTCAGGGCCGAGAGCAGCAGGGCGGCGGCGGGGGCGCGCAGGGAACGAAGCATGGTGACCTCCTGGTCAGGATGAAGGCAGCGGCTCAGCGCTGCGTATCGAAAATGTCGCGTGGGCCGGTGGCCTCGGGCAGGTACTCCAGCGGCCGGCCTTGGTTGTCGCTCACCTGCCAGCCGTTGCCCGATCCGGTGGGTTGGAAGTTCACGGTCTGGCCTACGTTGAACTGCACGGCCGGGTCACCGGGGCGCTTGGGCCATTGCATGGACGCGGTGTTCTGCGGGTTGCTGGCGTCCTGCAGCAGCACCTCGCGGCGGCCATCAACGGTGGTGGAGATGGCGCTGACCTGCATCTGCGGCAGCTTCACCGCGCCCCGGCCTGCAGGCACGCCGGCATCTTCGGCTTCCTTGGCCGCCGCTGCTTGCGCAGCCGCCACCATCGGCGCGGACATCTCCAGGCTCGGCCCCTCGGGCACGCTGTTCTGGATGATCACGATGCGGCGCTCGGCATGTGCTGGCGCTGCAGACAACAGGCTGCCGCACAGAAGCACGGCCAACGCGGAAAACTGCAGGTTGCGCATCATCTTCTCCTTGCCAGGTCAGGGCGCAGCGGCGGCAGTGTCGGCCGTCGCATGCGCAATGGTCAGTTCCTGCTGCAGCTGGCTGCGCTGGTGCAGGAAGTCGAATACCGATTCCACCGTCACCACCGAGTAATTGCCGGAAATGCGTTCGCTGGCCGGATGGTCGGTGGTGGTGGCGTTGGCCACGAACAAGCGCGCACCCACGCGCTTGCCCAGGCCGATATGCAGCACGCTGGGCTGGTACTTCTGCGCGCGCAGCCATTGCTGTGCCTGTTCGCGCTTGACGATGACCGGGCCACCTTCGGCCTGCGCCATCGCTGCGGCCAGCACTTCCAGGATCCATTGGTTGGAATTCTGGAAGTCGGTGGCGAACGGATAGGCCACCACGTTGTAGTTCGATTCGTGCAGCGCCTTGGGCTGGATCGCCGGCGCAGCCAGCATCCGCTTCAGTGCAGCCTGCAACGCAGGGGGCGGCACGCCGATGCGCAGATCGGTATGGGTGCCGCTTTCACCGACGAAATTGCCCAGGCCCTCGCGGTACAGCTGCGAACTGTCGGTCTTGCAGCGGTTGAGCAGGTGCATCGCGCGCCAGCGGCCGTCGTCCTCGCGCAGCAGGAAGGCCAGGTGGCTGTGGCGCAGGCCGTAGCGGCTCAGGTCCTGGCCGCCACGCGCGGCGATCACCACGTCCACGTCGGGCAGCGCATCCAGGCGCTCAGCCGTGGTCCACGCCACATCGAACATCGCCGCCTGCGCGGCTACGCTGGGGTAGCGCTCGCGGCAGGTGCCGCTGTCGGCCCATGCCGGCGCGGTGGCCAGCAGGCCCATCGACAGCAGCAAGGCACAGCGCAGGCGATGCAGACGTTCCATGTATACCGCTCCAGACGCGGGCAGGCCCGCGCGCCGATCATACCCGCATCGCTGGAATCAGCGCTCCACGCCCTTGCGCCGCAGTTCCTTGTCGCAGGTATCGCTGATTGGCGCGATCGGCAACGGCGGGCGCTCGTTGCGCGGATTGCGCAGCGCCGGCTGCTCGCGGTACGCATCCAGCTGCTGCTGGCAGGCGTGCGACAGCGGGTCCAGTTCGGTAGGGGTGGTGGAGCAGGCGGCCAGCAGGGCCAGCGGAAGCAGAAGCAGGGTACGCATGGGGACGTCCAGTCCGAGGGGGAGGCTGGACTCTAACCGCGCAGCGGGATCGAAATGTTCAAAAAGTGCTGGAGAGGGTCGTACCGGCCGCTGGCCGGCAACCCCATGATCTTCGGCCACGTGCACCTGGTTGCCGGCCAGCGGCCGGCACTACCGTGATGTCAGGCGCGCTTTGACCTCGGCGGCAATCCGCGTGGTTTCGCGCAGCGGTTCGATGCGGTCGTACTGCCAGTCCAGCCAACGCGGCTGCAGGCGCCCGCGTTCGCGCAGCTGCTGCTGGAAGCGCGCCAACCGTCCCTGTGCGGTATCGGCCAGGGCCACCATCACCGGCATGCGGGTGGCGCTGGCCTCGGACAACAGGTTCACCGAATCGGGCGACACCACCACCCGGTTGGCCCAGCCGAGCAGGCCGGCATACGGGTTCACGCCATCGCCGCCATCGCCCCAGATCACATGCGGCAGATCGGCGAACTTCGCGCGCAGGATCTCGGCCAATGCTGGCGGCGTGCGCCGCGACGTCGTCGCCAGCAGGCTGCCGCCCTCGCTGCGGATCTGTTCGGCCAACGCCTGGAACACATGCACCATCGCGGTTTCGTCCCACGGCGCCAGCGGCGTCGGGCCGCCCACCAGCAG
>NZ_JBFRFE010000241.1:0-5730 GCF_052114665.1 Stenotrophomonas sp. 2YAF22
TCGGAATACCGCATGCGCTTCCAGGCCGGTGAGGACATCAGTGACGAGTTGCGCACCATGCTCTCGCGCTGGCTGTTCAACCACATCCGCGGCGACGACCAGGCCTATGCCGAACAGGTCAAGCAGCACCTGAACCAGTTTGCCCGCGAGCACCAGAGCGGCGGCTGGCTGGGCCGCACGCTCAAGCGCTTCTTCGGCTGATCAGCGCTGGCGGCGCTGCAGGGCGAGCAGCGCGCACAGGGTGATCACTGCGGTCAGGCACAGGTAGTAGCCGACCGCGACCAGCCCATAACGCTCGGCCAGCCAGGTCGCCAGGTACGGCGCCGGAGCTGCGCCAAGAATGCCGGCCAGGTTGAACGACAGCGAGGCACCGGTGTAGCGCACTTCCACCGGATAGATTTCGGCGAGGAACGTGCCGCACGGGCCGTAGGTCAGCCCCATCAGGAACAGGCCCAGGCACAGGAACGTCAGTACCAGCCACGGGCTGCCGGCCTGGAACAACGGCGCGAACAGCACACCGAAGCCGATGATCAGCAGGCTGGCGATGGCCATCGTGCGGCGCGTCCCCCAGCGGTCGCCGTAGCGCGCCGACAGCGGGATGCCGGCGGCGAAGAACAGCATCGCCACCATCTGCATCAGCAGGAACTGCTCGCGGCTGTAGCCGAGCACGGCGGTGCCGTGGCCGAGGCTGAACACCGTCATCAGATAGAACAGCACGAAGGTGGCGAACGCACCCAGCGTGCCCAGCAGCATCGGCAGCGGATGGTCGCGCAGCACCGTCCACATCGGCAGGCGCACCGGCGCCTTGCGCTCCAGCGCGCGCTTGAAATCCGGTGTCTCGTGGATGTTCAGCCGCACCCACAGGCCGAGGCCGACCAGCAGCGCGCTGGCAACGAACGGAATGCGCCAGCCCCATTGCAGGAAATCGTCCTGGCCCAGGCAGCGGCCGAGCAGCAGAAAGATCCCGGCTGACAGCAGGAAGCCGATCGGTGCACCCAGCTGCGGGAACATGCCGTACCAGGCACGCTTGCCCGGCGGTGCGTTCTCGGTGGCCAGCAGCACCGCCCCGCCCCATTCGCCGCCCAGGCCCAGGCCCTGGCCGAAGCGGCACAGCGCCAGCAGTGCCGGCGCCCACAGGCCGATCTGCGCATGGGTGGGCAGCAGACCGATGGCGACCGTGGACAGGCCCATGGTCAGCAGCGCGGCCACCAGGGTGGCCTTGCGGCCGATACGGTCCCCGAAGTGACCAAACACCGCCGAGCCCACCGGGCGTGCGATGAACGCCACCGCGAAGGTCGCCAGGGACTGCAGCAAGGCGGCCTGGTCGCTGCTTTCCGGGAAGAACAGGTGCGGGAACACCAGCACTGCGGCGGTGGCGTAGATGTAGAAGTCGAAGAACTCGATGGTGGTGCCGATCAGGCTGGCCAGCAGGACACGGCGGGGAGAATTCACGGGTGGCGCGGCAGCGGTGATCGTCGACATCGGCAAGGCGGGTAACGGCGGATCGACCGATTCTGCCACGGGGCAGTGGCTGTACGGGGCGATGGTTTCAGCCGACACCGATGCCAACGAATTCTCTCTGCGTGGATGAATCCCACCATGCCGCCTCTACAGTAGATCCACGCCATGCGTGGATGAATCTGCTCGGCGCCAACCAAGGTTGGCGTCTACCAAAGGCAGCCGGGCGCGGCTCGGCGCTACAACTGGATCCAGGTGGCCTTGATCTCGCTGTACTTGTCGAAGGCGTGCAGCGACTTGTCGCGGCCGTTGCCGGACTGCTTGTAGCCACCGAACGGTGCCGTCATGTCACCGCCGTCCCAGCCGTTCACCCACACGCTGCCCGCGCGCAGTTGGCGGGCTACGCGATGGGCGCGTCCAAGATCCCGCGTCCACAGGCCGGCGGCCAGTCCATAGCGACTGTCGTTGGCCAAGCGCACAGCCTCGGCTTCGTCATCGAAGCCGAGCACGGCCAGCACCGGGCCGAACACTTCCTCGCGGGCCAATGCCTGTTCCGGGCGTACCTGGTCGAACACCGTCGGCTGCACATAGCAACCGCCCGCCTCCACTTCGGCCCTCTGGCCGCCCAGCAGCAGGCGCGCGCCATCGGCTTCGGCCCGGGCGATATCGGCCAGTACCTTGTCCACGTGCGCGGCATCGACCAGCGCGCCCATCGGTGCATCGGCCTCCAGCGGATGGCGGGGCTGCATGCGTTGGCCGTAGGCGATCACCTGGTGCACGAAGTCATCGCGGATCGAACGCTGCACCAGCAACCGCGAACCGGCGGTGCAGACTTCGCCCTGGTTGAAGAAGATGCCCTGCGCCACGCCCTTGGCGGCCGCATCCAGGTCCGGCGCGTCGGCGAACACCACGTGCGGGCTCTTGCCACCGCATTCCAGCCAGACCCGCTTGAGGTTGGAGCGCCCCGCGTATTCGAGCAGCCTGGCGCCGGTAGCGGTGGAGCCGGTGAAGGCCAGCACGTCCACGTCCATGTGCAGGGCCAGCGGCTCGCCCACGCGTGAGCCGTGACCGGGCAACACGTTGAGCACGCCGTCCGGCAATCCCGCTTCGGCCGCCAGTGCGGCCAGCCGCAACGCACTCAGTGGCGAGCGCTCGGAGGGTTTCAGCACTACTGAATTTCCCATCGCCAAGGCCGGCGCGATCTTCCAGCACGCCATCAGCAGCGGAAAATTCCACGGCACGATGGCCGCCACCACGCCTGCGGCCTCGCGCGTGACCAGGCCCAGCTCGTGCGGACCGGTGGGGGCGATTTCACCGTACAGCTTGTCCACCGCTTCAGCGGTCCAGGTCAGGCAGCGCACCACGCCGGGAAGATCGATGCGACGCGCATCGCGGATCGGCTTGCCCATGTCCAGCGTTTCCAGCAGGGCCAGCTCATCGGCGTGCGTCTCCACCAGCGCGGCCAGCGCCAGCAGCACGCGCTTGCGATGGGTGGGGCTGGCCTGCGACCAGTGGCCTGCCTCGAACGCGCAGCGCGCCGAGGCCACCGCACGCTCGACGTCCTGTGCATCACAGTCGGCCACCGCACCCAGTACGCGCCCGTCGATCGGGCTGATGCAATCAAAGCGCGCGCCGCTGGCGGCATCCACGTAGCGGCCATCGATGAACGCTTGTCCGGGAATCGCCACGCGGCGGGACAGGGCCTGCCAGTGGCTGCGGTCGGGCAAGTGGGTCATGGGTCGCTCCAGCAATCAACGATCCTTGTTTATACCGGCGCGGCCGCGACCCCACCGTGATCGACCGCGCTGCGCGCTCGCCGGGCATGGCCCGGCGCTACCACAAGGTCGAGGCCCGAACGGTAGCGCCGGGCCATGCCTGCCGACAGATCCGTGACGCGGCTGCGCTAGAGTCACAACCATCGGACCCGATGGAGCCGGCATGAAAACCCCTGCAAGCGACCTGCACGACCTGGCCACCCAGCGCCCCGATTCACTGGACGCGTACTGGATGCCGTTCACTGCCAACCGCCAGTACAAGGGCGCGCCGCGCATGCTGGTACGCGCCGAGGGCATGCACTACGAAGACGTGGATGGGCGCGCCATCCTTGATGGCACCGCTGGCCTGTGGTGCTGCAATGCAGGGCATGCGCGCCGGCGCATCGTCGACGCGATCGCCGAGCAGGCCGCCACGCTCGATTACTCGCCCGCCTTCCAGATGGGTTCGCCGCCGGCCTTCGCCCTGGCGCAGCGACTGGCGGCGCTGGCTCCGGCCGGGCTGAACCACGTGTTCTTCACCAGCTCGGGCTCGGAGGCAGTGGATTCGGCGATGAAGATCGTGCTCGCCCATCACCGCCTGCGCGGCGAAGGCCAGCGCACGCGTTTCATCAGCCGCGAGAAGGCCTACCACGGGGTCGGCTTCGGCGGCATGGCCTTGGGCGGGCTGCCCAACAACCGCCGCCAGTTCGGTCTGCAGCTTGGTGGCGTGGACTACCTGCGCCACACCCTGGACCTGTCACGCAATGCCTTCAGCAAGGGCCTGCCGCGCCAGGGGGCCGAGCTGGCCGACGATCTGGAACGGCTGATCGCCCTGCACGATCCCTCCACCATTGCCGCCGTGTTCGTCGAGCCCATCGCCGGTTCGGCCGGTGTGATCCTGCCGGCACCGGGGTATCTGCAGCGCCTGCGCGAGATCTGCGACCAGCACGGCATCCTGCTGGTGTTCGATGAAGTCATCACCGGGTTCGGCCGGGTCGGCATGGCRTTCGCCGCACAGCGTTTCGGGGTCACCCCGGATCTGCTGACCTTTGCCAAGGGTGCCAGCAACGGCGCGGTGCCGCTGGGTGGCGTACTGGTCGGCGACAGTGTGCATGCCAGCTTCATGCAGGGTCCGCCACAGGCCATCGAGCTGTTCCATGGCTATACCTATTCGGGCCATCCCTTGGCCTGCGCGGCGGCGCTGGCCACGCTGGACGTCTACGCCGAGGAACGCCTGTTCGAGYGTGCGATCGAACTGGGCGAGTACTGGCAGGAGCGGTTGCATGCCCTGCAGGGGCTGCCGAACGTGATCGACATCCGCAACTTCGGCCTGGTCGGTGCGGTGGAGCTGGCGCCGCGCAAGGACGCCCCCGGCAGCCGTGGCTACGAGGTGTTCCGCCGCTGCTTCCATGACGGGCGCCTGCTGGTGCGCTGTACCGGCGACATCATCGCGCTGTCACCGCCGCTGATCGTGGACAAGGCACAGATCGACCAGATCACCGGCACCCTAAGCGAGATGATCCGGGCCACCGCCTGAGGCCAGGGCGGTGCTGGCGAGCAGGTACAATGGGCGGTTCCGCTCCTGCCTGTTGCCGTGCCCATGAACATCGTCGTCAAAGAAGAACTCAAGGCCTACATCGACCCGCTCACCGCCGACGAACACGAGGCGCTGGAGCGCAGCATCCTCGCCGAAGGCTGCCGCGATGCGCTGGTACTGTGGGGCGACGTACTGGTGGATGGACACAACCGCTTCGGCATCTGCCAGAAGCATGGACTGCCGTTCAACACCGTGCAGAACACCCGCTTCCAGAGCATGGAAGACGTGCACCTGTGGATGATCGAGCAGCACCTGGGCCGGCGCAGCGTTTCCGATTTCCAGCGCGGCGTGCTGGCCCTGCGCAAGCGCGACATCCTGTCCGCGCGCAAGCAGGTCGAACAGGCGCAGCTGCAGCGCGAAAGCGACGGCACCGCCGAGCCTGCCGACGAGGCCGGCGAAGACAGCCCACCGTGGGAACCGGCGCCGAAGATCAGCCGCGCCGAACTGGCCCGCGAAGCCAAGCTGAGCACCAGCCAGGTGGGCATGATCGAGCGCATCCACGCCCAGGCTGCGGCCGAGGTGGTGGAAGCGGTGAAGGCCGGCATGATCTCGATCAGCGCCGCCGCCGCCGTGGCCGACCTGCCGGAAGAAGAGCAGCGCGCGGCGGCTGCCGGTGGCAAGGATGAGCTAAAGCAGGCTGCAAAGCGCGTGCGTGAGTCCAAGCGCAAGCCGCGTGCGCCGAAGCCTGAACCGGAGTCGGCGGAAATGGACTTCGAAGAGGCCAACGAAGATGAGATCGCCAGCCGCGATGCCGAGGTGCTGGCCGCGCTGGAGCAGCTTGGCGAGGATACCCCGGCGCTGCGCCGCCGCGTGGTTGCCCTGACCCGCGAGAACGACACCCTGCGCGCACAGCTGGCCCACCTGCGCAGGCAGCTGGAAACGCTCTGAGCATCCCCCGGTAGTGCCGGCCGCTGGCCGGCA
>NZ_JBFRFE010000242.1:2500-5717 GCF_052114665.1 Stenotrophomonas sp. 2YAF22
AGGAAAAGAAATCAACCGAGATTCCGTAAGTAGCGACGAGCGAACGCGGACTAGCCCTTAAGCTGATTTGGTTCTAGGAAAACGCTCTGGAAAGAGCGGCCATAGAAGGTGATAGCCCTGTATCTGAAAGGGCCATTTCAGTGAAGACGAGTAGGGCGGGGCACGTGAAACCCTGTCTGAACATGGGGGGACCATCCTCCAAGGCTAAATACTACTGACCGACCGATAGTGAACCAGTACCGTGAGGGAAAGGCGAAAAGAACCCCGGAGAGGGGAGTGAAATAGATCCTGAAACCGTGTGCGTACAAGCAGTAGGAGCCTCGCAAGGGGTGACTGCGTACCTTTTGTATAATGGGTCAGCGACTTACTGTTCGTGGCAAGCTTAACCGTATAGGGGAGGCGAAGGGAAACCGAGTCTGATAAGGGCGCATAGTCGCGGGCAGTAGACCCGAAACCGGGTGATCTAGTCATGGCCAGGGTGAAGGTGCCGTAACAGGTACTGGAGGCCCGAACCCACGTCTGTTGCAAAAGACGGGGATGAGCTGTGATTAGGAGTGAAAAGCTAATCGAACCCGGAGATAGCTGGTTCTCCTCGAAAGCTATTTAGGTAGCGCCTCATATGTATCCTCTCGGGGGTAGAGCACTGTTATGGCTAGGGGGTCATCGCGACTTACCAAACCATTGCAAACTCCGAATACCGAGACGGACTGTATGGGAGACACACGGCGGGTGCTAACGTCCGTCGTGAAAAGGGAAACAACCCAGACCCACAGCTAAGGTCCCAAATTTTGTGCTAAGTGGAAAACCATGTGGAAAGGCACAGACAGCCAGGAGGTTGGCTTAGAAGCAGCCACCCTTTAAAGAAAGCGTAATAGCTCACTGGTCGAGTCGGTCTGCGGGGAAGATTTAACGGGGCTAAGCACAGAACCGAAGCTTGGGGTGTGCATATTTATATGTACGCGGTAGAGGAGCGTTCCGTAAGCCGTTGAAGGTGGATTGAGAAGTCTGCTGGAGGTATCGGAAGTGCGAATGCTGACATGAGTAACGATAATGCGGGTGAAAAACCCGCACGCCGAAAGCCCAAGGTTTCCTTGCGCAACGTTAATCGGCGCAGGGTGAGTCGGCCCCTAAGGCGAGGACGAAAGTCGTAGTCGATGGGAAGCAGGTTAATATTCCTGCACCTCGCGTAAGTGCGATGGAGGGACGGAGAAGGTTAGGCATACCGGGCGTTGGTTGTCCCGGGGAAAGGCGGTAGGTTTGGATCTTTGGCAAATCCGGGATCCTTTAAGACCGAGCACCGAGACGAGCCTTTATGGCGAAGTTGCTGATACCACGCTTCCAGGAAAAGCTCCTAAGCTTCAGCTTACGCAGACCGTACCGTAAACCGACACAGGTGGGTAGGATGAGAATTCTCAGGCGCTTGAGAGAACTCGGGTGAAGGAACTAGGCAACATGGCACCGTAACTTCGGGAGAAGGTGCACCCTTTTTGGTGGCTCGTGCGAGCTATAGCTGAAGAGGGTCGCAGTAACCAGGCCGCTGCGACTGTTTATCAAAAACACAGCACTCTGCAAACACGAAAGTGGACGTATAGGGTGTGACGCCTGCCCGGTGCTGGAAGGTTAATTGATGGGGTCAGCCGCAAGGCGAAGCTCTTGATCGAAGCCCCAGTAAACGGCGGCCGTAACTATAACGGTCCTAAGGTAGCGAAATTCCTTGTCGGGTAAGTTCCGACCTGCACGAATGGCGTAACGACAGCGGCGCTGTCTCCACCCGAGACTCAGTGAAATTGAAATCGCTGTGAAGATGCAGCGTTCCCGTGGCAAGACGGAAAGACCCCGTGAACCTTTACTATAGCTTTACACTGAACGTTGAGTTCGTCTGTGTAGGATAGGTGGGAGGCTATGAAACCATGGCGCTAGCTGTGGCGGAGCCATCCTTGAAATACCACCCTGTCGTGCTTGACGTTCTAACCTGGGTCCATTATCTGGATCGGGGACCGTGTATGGTGGGTAGTTTGACTGGGGCGGTCTCCTCCTAAAGAGTAACGGAGGAGCTCGAAGGTACGCTCAGCGCGGTCGGACATCGCGCACTGTGTGCAAAGGCATAAGCGTGCTTGACTGCAAGATCGACGGATCAAGCAGGTAGGAAACTAGGACTTAGTGATCCGGTGGTTCTGTATGGAAGGGCCATCGCTCAACGGATAAAAGGTACTCCGGGGATAACAGGCTGATACCGCCCAAGAGTTCATATCGACGGCGGTGTTTGGCACCTCGATGTCGGCTCATCACATCCTGGGGCTGTAGTCGGTCCCAAGGGTATGGCTGTTCGCCATTTAAAGTGGTACGCGAGCTGGGTTCAGAACGTCGTGAGACAGTTCGGTCCCTATCTGCCATGGGCGTTGGAGATTTGAGAGGGGCTGCTCCTAGTACGAGAGGACCGGAGTGGACGAACCTCTGGTGTTCCGGTTGTCACGCCAGTGGCATTGCCGGGTAGCTATGTTCGGAAGCGATAACCGCTGAAAGCATCTAAGCGGGAAGCGCGCCTCAAGATGAGATCTCCCGGGGCACAAGCCCCCTGAAGGAACCATGTAGACTACGTGGTTGATAGGTCAGGTGTGTAAGTACAGCAATGTATTGAGCTAACTGATACTAATGATCCGAGAGGCTTGACCATATAACCTCAAGTTGCCTTGGCCGACATGACATGTCGATAGATCCAAGTGCACGCTACGTCACAAGACCAAACGAGAGGCAGGCGCTCAGGCGCGTCTCTTTGCAAYGCWGGCAKCACCATGCCYGCMCCCTGCAAAGACACGACGTCCAGGCGACACTCCAAMCGCCTCCCTGGTGAAATTAGCGCTATGGAACCACCCGATCCCATCCCGAACTCGGAAGTGAAACGTAGCTGCGCCGATGGTAGTGTGGCCTAAGCCATGCGAGAGTAGGTCATCGCCAGGGTTTATACCCCAAAAACCCCGCTGCTCATGCAGCGGGGTTTTCCTTTTTTTGCAAGCCTCAGGTTTTGACCTGGACTTACGGCAACAACTTCACGAAGAGCTTCAAGTTCCTCTCACAAGTTGTTGACAAAGATGAAAAGCCTGCCATAATAGGCGGCTCGCAACGACGAAAGACCCTCGGGTCCAACGACGAAGCAGCATCGGCAACAACGTCCACTTCGGTGAGACGGCCTTGAAAAAAGGTGTTGACGARGCGGAAA
>NZ_JBFRFE010000243.1:0-5696 GCF_052114665.1 Stenotrophomonas sp. 2YAF22
CTGGTACTGGCTGGGCAAGACCGATGTCTACCAGCGGCGCCCGGGCTGGGGCGGCTACCTGCTGCGCCTGCTGCTGGCGTGCACGGCGATGGTCGGCGTGCTGCTGGCCCTGCTGTACTGGCTGCCGGGCTTCTCGTCGATGGGCGTGTGGGAACGGATCGGCACGCTCGGCCTGCTGGTCGGCGGTGGCGGGCTGACCTACCTGCTGGCGATGGTGGCGATGGGCTTCCGTCCGCGCGACCTGCGTGGGCATTGATCGTGGCTCCCGGCGGCTATACTTCAGGGTTACACCATTGAAACGGCGGGCTTCGGCCGGCCGGAACGAGAGTTGATGAGCAGGCTGTTCAGAAGCGTCGAGGGCGGGGAGCTGTTCCCCAACGGAAGCGTGGTCTGCATCGGTGCATTCGACGGCCTCCACCTGGGCCATCGTGCGCTGGTGCGGCACGCGGTCGCGCGTGCGCGCGCCTTGGGTTTGGCTGCGGTGGCGGTGGCCTTCGAGCCCCTGCCGCGTGAGTTCTTCGCCCAGGGCACGCCGCCGCCGCGGTTGACCCTGGCACGCAGCAAGGTCGAAATCCTGCACGAACTGGGCGTTGATGCGATCGGCCTGCTGCGCTTCGATGCGGCGATGGCGGCGATGCCCGCCGAAACCTTCGTGCGCCAGCTGCTGGCGCAGCGCCTGAACGCCCGCGAGGTGTGGATCGGGCCGGAGTTCTGTTTCGGCAACCGTCGCCGTGGCGATCTGGCCCTGCTGCAGGCGCTGGGCGCCGAGCTCGGTTTCAGCGCCGGCGAGATCGAAGCCGTCGACCTGCATGGCGATCGCATCTCCAGTACCCGTATCCGCCAGTTGCTGCAGGAAGGCGACTTCGCCCGTGTCGGCGACCTGCTGGGTCGTCCCTACTCGATCAGCGGTCGGGTGGTGCGCGGGCGCCAGCTCGGCCGTACGCTGGGCTTCCCCACCGCCAACCTGCGCTTCCCGAAGACCCCGGCACTGTCGGGCATCTACGCGACCTGGGTGCACGGGGTGTTCGACCAGCCGTGGCCGTCGGTGTCCAGTTTCGGTACCCGGCCGACCGTGGACGGCGTGGAGCCGCTGCTGGAAGCGCACCTGTTCGATTTCCAGGGCGACCTGTACGGGCGCCACATCGAAGTCGAATTCGTTGCCAAGCTGCGTGACGAAGAGAAATTCAACGATCTGGCGGCGCTGACCGACCAGATGCACCGCGACGCCGAACAGGCGCGTGCCATCCTTTCCGAACATAGATTGCGAGCCACTGCGTGAGCCAGGACTACAAGACCACCCTCAACCTGCCGGCCACCGAATTCCCGATGCGCGGCGACCTGCCCAAGCGCGAGCCGGGCATTCTGGCGCGCTGGGAAGAGCAGGGGCTCTACCAGCAGCTGCGCGACAATGCCGCCGGCCGCCCGCTGTTCGTGCTGCATGACGGCCCGCCGTACGCCAATGCGCGCATCCACCTGGGCCATGCGGTCAACAAGATCCTCAAGGACATCATCGTCAAGTCGCGCTACTTGGCCGGCTTCGATGCGCCCTATGTGCCGGGCTGGGACTGCCATGGCCTGCCGATCGAAATCGCGGTGGAAAAGAAGTGGGGCAAGGTCGGGGTGAAGCTCGATGCGGTCGCGTTCCGGCAGAAGTGCCGCGAGTTCGCCGAGGAGCAGATCGACATCCAGCGCGCCGACTTCAAGCGCCTGGGCGTCACCGGCGACTGGGACAACCCGTACAAGACCCTGAGCTTCGATTTCGAGGCCAACGAGATCCGCGCGCTGTCCAAGATCGTCGCCAACGGCCACCTGCTGCGCGGCGCCAAGCCGGTGTACTGGTGCTTCGACTGCGGCTCGGCGCTGGCCGAAGCCGAGATCGAATACCAGGAAAAGACCTCGCCGGCGATCGACGTCGCCTACACCGCGCGCGATGCGCAGGCCGTAGCGCAGGCGTTCGGCGTCAGCCTGCCGGCCGACGTCGAAGTGGCCGTGCCGATCTGGACCACCACCCCGTGGACGCTGCCGGCCTCGCTGGCGGTGTCGCTGGGTGCGGACATCCGCTACGTGCTGGCCGAAGGCCCCGCGCACAACGGCAAGCGCCGTTGGCTGGTGCTGGCCGCTGCACTGGCCGAGCGCTCGCTGCAGCGCTATGGCGTGGACGCGGTGGTGCTGCACGGTGAGGCCGAAGGTTCAGCGCTGGAAAACCAGCTGCTGATCCATCCGTTCTACCCGGAGCGCGAGATCCTCGTGCTCAACGGCGAACACGTATCCGACGAGGACGGTACCGGTGCGGTGCACACCGCCCCCGGCCACGGCCAGGAAGACTACGTGGTCAGCCAGAAGTACGGCCTGCTGGACAAGTACAACGCCGGTCAGATCACTCCGATCGACGGCCGTGGCGTCTACCTAGAGTCGACCCCGCCGGCTGGCGAGGTGGTGCTGGCGGGCCAGCACCTGTGGAAGGCGCAGGAGGCGATCGTGCAGGTGCTGCGTGACAGCGGCGCACTGCTGGCCTTCGTCGAGATCCGCCACAGCTACCCGCACTGCTGGCGGCACAAGACGCCGGTGGTGTTCCGCGCCACCCCGCAGTGGTTCATTTCGATGGACAAGGCCAACCTGCGCAACGATGCGCTGGCCGCCATCGACACCGTCGGCTGGTTCCCGACGTGGGGCAAGGCGCGCATCCAGAGCATGGTCGACGGCCGCCCGGACTGGACCATCTCGCGCCAGCGCACCTGGGGCGTGCCGATCGCACTGTTCACCCATCGCCAGACCGGCGAGATCCACCCGCGTTCGGTGGAGCTGATGCAGCAGGTGGCCGACCGCGTCCAAGCCGAAGGCATCGACGTGTGGTATTCGCTGGATGCCGCCGAACTGCTGGGCGCTGAAGCGGCCGACTACGAGAAGGTCACCGACATCCTCGATGTCTGGTTCGACTCGGGCGTGACCCATGAGGCCGTGCTGGCTGCACGTGGCTTCGGCAAGCCGGCCGACCTGTACCTGGAAGGCTCGGACCAGCATCGCGGCTGGTTCCAGTCCTCGCTGCTGACCGGCGTGGCCATCGACAAGCGCGCGCCGTACAAGCAGTGCCTCACCCACGGTTTCACCGTGGACGAGCACGGCCGCAAGATGTCCAAGTCGCTGGGCAACGGCATCGAGCCGCAGGAAATCATGAACAAGCTGGGCGCGGACATCCTGCGCCTGTGGATCGCCTCGGCCGACTACAGCAACGAGATGTCGCTGTCGCAGGAAATCCTCAAGCGCACCGCCGACGCCTACCGTCGCCTGCGCAACACCGCCCGCTTCCTGCTGGGCAACCTCGACGGTTTCGATCCGGCCCAGCACCTGCGCCCGCTCAACGAGATGGTCGCGCTGGACCGCTGGATCGTGCATCGCGCCTGGGAACTGCAGGAGAAGATCAAGGCGGCGTATGACAACTACGACATGGCCGAGATCGTGCAGCTGCTGCTGAACTTCTGCAGCGTGGACCTGGGCTCGCTGTATCTGGACGTGACCAAGGACCGCCTGTACACGATGCCGACCGATTCGGATGGTCGTCGTTCGGCGCAGAGTGCGATGTACCACATCGCCGAAGCGTTCACCCGCTGGGTGGCGCCGATCCTGACCTTCACCGCCGATGAGCTGTGGGGCTACCTGCCGGGCGACCGTGCTGGCCATGTACTGTTCACCACCTGGTACGAGGGCCTGGCACCGCTGCCGGCCGATGCACAGCTCAACGCTGCCGACTTCGACCAGTTGCTGGCCGTGCGCGAACAGGTGGCCAAGGTGCTGGAGCCGATGCGCGCCAATGGTGCGATCGGCGCCGCGCTGGAAGCGGAGATCACCATCGCCGCCAGTGAAGAGCAGGCAGCACGCTGGCAGCCGCTGGCCGATGAACTGCGTTTCCTGTTCATCAGCGGCGACGTGCAGGTGCGCCCGGCGACCACCGACGAGGTGTTCGTCAGCGCCCAGCCGACGCAGAAGTCCAAGTGCGTGCGCTGCTGGCACCACCGTGCCGACGTCGGCAGCAGTGCCGACCACCCGGAACTGTGCGGCCGCTGCGTGACCAACATCGCCGGTGCCGGCGAAGTGCGGAGCTGGTTCTGATGGCCGCCGCGCGTCCTCATCCCAACGCCCTGATCTGGCTGCTGCTGTCGGCAGTCATCATCGGCCTGGACCAGTGGTCGAAGGCCTGGGTGCTGTCGAGCCTGCCGGAGTTCCAGCCCGTGGTGGTCATCGACGGCTTCTGGAACTGGTACCGCACCTACAACACCGGTGCAGCGTTCAGCTTCCTGAGCGATGCCGGTGGCTGGCAGAAGCATTTCTTCACCGTGCTGGCGATCACCATCAGCGGGCTGATGGCCTGGTGGCTGCGCGCCACCGCCCGTGGCAACTGGAAGGCCGCCGTGCCTTACGCGCTGATAATCGGCGGTGCGATCGGCAACGTGATCGACCGCCAGGTGCATGGCCACGTGGTGGATTTCATCCAGTGGTACGTCGGCGAGCATGTCTGGCCGTCGTTCAACATCGCCGATTCGGCCATCGTGGTGGGTGCCGTAGGCATCGCCCTGTTCGGCCTGTTCGACGGCAAGTCCGCCAAAAAGGCGGATAATGCCAACCCGAAACCGTAAGCCGGCCGCTGCCGGGAGACTGAACTGATGGATGTGCTGCTCGCCAACCCGCGTGGTTTCTGTGCCGGTGTCGATCGTGCGATCGAGATCGTCAAGCGCGCGATCGAAACGCTGGGCGCGCCCATCTATGTCCGCCATGAAGTGGTGCACAACCGCTTCGTGGTCGATGACCTGAAGCAGCGCGGCGCGATCTTCGTCGAAGAACTCGACGAAGTGCCGGACAACAACACGGTCATCTTCAGTGCCCATGGCGTTTCCCAGGCCGTGCGCCAGGAAGCCGAGCGCCGTGGCCTGAAGGTGTTCGATGCGACCTGCCCGCTGGTGACCAAGGTCCACTTCGAAGTCGCCCGCCACTGCCGTGCCGGCCGTGACGTGGTGCTGATCGGCCATGCCGGTCACCCGGAAGTGGAAGGCACCATGGGCCAGTGGAACCGCGAAGCGGGCACCGGCCAGATCTACCTGGTCGAGGACGTGGAGCAGGTGGCCACGTTGCACATCAACCAGCCGGAAAACTTCGCCTACACCACCCAGACCACGCTGTCGGTGGATGACACGCGCGGCATCATCGATGCGCTGCGCGAGCGCTTTCCGGCGATGCAGGGGCCGAAGAACGACGACATCTGTTACGCCACGCAGAACCGCCAGGACGCCGTGCGCGACCTGGCCAAGCGCTGCGACCTGGTGCTGGTGGTCGGTTCGCCGAACAGTTCCAATTCCAACCGCCTGAGCGAGCTGGCCCGCCGTGAAGGCGTGGAGAGCTACCTGATCGACGGTGCGCACGAGATCGACCCGGCCTGGGTGCTCGGCAAGGAGCATATCGGCGTGACCGCTGGTGCCTCGGCACCGCAGGTGCTGGTCGATGGCGTGCTGGCGCGTCTGGCCGAGCTGGGCGCGTCGGGTGTGGGCGAGCTGGATGGCGAGCCGGAATCGATGGTGTTCGCGCTGCCGAAGGAACTGCGCCTGCGCCTGGTGGACTGACCGACAGCGCTGCTGGTGGGTGCGAACCTTGGTTCGCACTGTCGGCGGTACGTCATCCACGCATGGCGTGGATCTGCTGGAAAGCAG
>NZ_JBFRFE010000244.1:0-5696 GCF_052114665.1 Stenotrophomonas sp. 2YAF22
GAGCCAGACCGACTTCGACTCACTGCTGCGCGCTGCCGACGCGGCGATGTACGCGGCCAAGGAAGCCGGTCGCAATACCTATCAGTATTACAGCCAGGACGCGCTGGCGCGGATCCAGCGGCGGCTGGAGATCGAGCACGGCCTGCATGGCGCCATCGAGCGCGACGAGTTCAGCCTGGCCTATCAGCCGCTGCTGCACGCCCATCACGGCGAGCCGCCGGCGATCGAAGCGCTGCTGCGCTGGCACCGTCCGGGGATCGGCTACTGCAGCCCTGCGGAGTTCATTCCGATCGCCGAAAAGTGCGGCGAAATCGTCCGCATCGGCGACTGGGTATTGTCCGAAGCCTGTCGCCAGGCAGCCGCGTGGGATCGCGCCGGCCTGCATTTCGAGCGCATTGCGGTAAACGTGTCAGCGGTGCAGTTGCGTGATCGCGGTTTCGCCGAGCGGGTGATCGAGATCTGCCACGCGCACGGCTGGCCGCCGCAACGRCTGGAGCTGGAACTGACCGAATCAGCCCTGATCCGTGACACCGACATCCTGCGCCACTGTTTCGATGTGCTTGAACGGCATGGCGTGCCGCTGGCGGTCGATGACTTCGGTACCGGCTTCTCCAACCTCAACTACCTCAACCGCTTCCCGGTTGGTCGCCTGAAGATCGATCGCAGCTTCGTGCAGGGCATGCTGCATGATTCCGGTACCGCCGAGGTCACCCAGGCCATAGTGCACCTCGGCCACGCGCTGGGCATGAAAGTGGTGGCCGAGGGCGTGGAAACGCACCAGGAAGAGGACATGCTGCGCCGCCAAGGCTGCGACGAGATCCAGGGCTACCTGTACTCGCGCCCGCTCAGCCCGCGCGACCTGGCGCAGTGGCTGCGCCAGCAGCATGCCGCACCCGGCCGCACCGATGCCGCCAGCGAAGTGGTGCTGGCGCGCTGAGGCGATGAAGAGCAAGTCCCTTCCGGAAGAAAAGTGCAGTCGTAGTGCTCGCGGATGCTGGAGTACGCTCAGATGCCGCGCTGGCGAATGGCTCGACGATCCAGATGTTGCCAGCGATATGCGCATGATCGAGCTGTTCGTGCTCATGGGGCTCGGCACATGGGCCGGCATCGTCGAACTTCAGGCGCAATTGCCGGATGCGATGATCGTTACTGCTTCGTTTGACTTCATTGGTAGCATCGTCTCGTTCGTGACGAATACCTATCTTGTGCTGTATCTCTTTTTCAGACGGCGGCTCCAGAGTGACCGCGTAAAATTCACCTTTGGCATATTGCTGGTGCTCAGTGCAAGCGTGAACTACCTGAGTTTCGAGCAGTTGACAGACCGCTTGGCGCAGATATCAACGTGGTGGCCCGGTACCTCATGGCAGTTGAACTTGACGCTGCTGGCATCAACTGTGAAAAACGTGATCGCATTCGGCTTCGGTGCCATCGGTGCCGGGATTGCATCGAGTGTCGTCAGCCGCCACAGCCGGGAGGCGCCACAGTCCAAAGGGAGTACCAATTGAAGCGCATCCACGCATGGCGTGGATCTACTTCGGTTCGGTAACCAGCCGCTGTGGAAACTCGGACCGCAGCCGTGCGCGCACCGCTTCGACCACGTTGGCATAGCGTCGCAGCTGGATGTAGTAGCCCATGTAGAACAGCAGCAGGGCCACCAGCATCGGCCACGCCGCTGGCCGGATCAGAACGATCGGCACCAGCATCAGCGTCAGGCCCAGCGCGAACCAGCTGCACAGCCCGACTACCTGCACCTCCCGGCGCCGCGCGTCAATCACCACCCGACCGCGCATCAGCGGAAAGTAGCGACCGCCGAAGCTGGGGGCGAAGCTCTCGCGAAAGGCGATGCTGCCGTCAGGCAGCGCATGGAATACCAGGCGCAACCAGGTGTCGGTCGGCAGGTCATGCTCCAGGCCAGCGAGCGAAAGCTGGGCCAGCTCTGCAGGCGTAGCAGCGATGCGTTGGTTGAACAGGACGATACCGGTACGGAAGAAAAACGGCGCCCACATCACCAGCAGCAGGACCTCGACCAGCAGCAAGGTAATCAAGGCGATGGCCATCGGTCTTCCATGAACGGGACCGGCGCATCATGCCATGGGAGAGCGACGGGCAGCGGCGCTGTGGGCCCGAGTGCGTGCAGCAGGTCAGACGCCTTTCGGGACTGACTTGGGTCAATCTTCTTCTACCAGGTCGCTTAGATCCAGGATCTGCGGATTGACGCTGCTGGCAACGATGCTTCTGATCAATCCCGGGCGGCCACGAAGCGAGTAGGCACGCATCGTATGGATGGGACTGAATTCTTCCATGGGATAGGTCGAGTGCCCCACGATCACGGGTCTGTTGAAGTGGACGTCCTTGGGGTCGTCCAATGGCAAGGTCCACCTTCCACCGTGTGCCAGACTGACGGTCTCCCCTAGATATCGGGCGAGTATGACCCTCAGGGAGTCCCGCTCGTCCTCGGACAGCGTGGCTGCCATCAAGTCATGCAGGCGCTCCAGCCTGTCGAAGCTTTCGGGGCTCCTATCCAGTTCAATGCCATGCATTTGAGCCTGCGCGACCAGCCACTCAATCTGGTCGTCCATGATCATCAGAAAGTCATCGAAGACCTCGCGGGCCTTTCCAAGGTCGAGCGCCATTTTGAATCCTGAGCAGCAGGGCGGAGCGGGGAGTCTGTCCCGCTTTCGCAGCTCAAGCCATGCAATAAATCTGAAAGCACTGTCGGCAGAGAGCGCCGATCGATGCAGTAGATTTGAGACTGCAGTCGTTCAGGTGAAAGCCATCCACGCATGGCGTGGATCTACTTCAACGCACTGCCATCCAGCCCCAGGTCCCACGCCAACCCCAGCAGGTCGTCGCCGGCCACAACCGGGGCAGGGCGCGCATCGGCCAGCTGCTGCAGCTCCTGTATTTCTTCGCGGGCCACCTCTTCCAGCTGGCGCAGCTGCTCACGTACGCCCGCATTGCGCGGGCGCTCGTTCTCGTTGATCGGGGGCAGGGCGCGGATCAGGGTCATGGTGCGCTTGCAGGATGCATCCAAAGGCGGGTCACACGCAAAGGCCCCGGCAGAACCGGGGCCTCGCACGCTGCCGGAAGGGGCAGCGGACATCAGGATCAGAACAGCTCGACCGTACCGGCGCCCATGCTCTGCTGGGCAACCGGCTTGTGCGGCGGACGCTCCCATTCGCTGCGCAGTTCGCGCAGGCGGCTGCCGGTGCGCTGCAGGGCAGAGGCGATTTCCTCGTCGAACACGCCGCCGTTGCGATGCAGCAGTTCCTGCAGGGCCACGGCTTCGCGGTTGATCGCGGTCAGGCGGTCCAGGTGGGTATGCACGCCGCCCAGCGCCTGGGTGGCGATGTCCTCGAACTGCAGGGCGCGCACGGCTTCGGCCACGCTGCCGTCGATCGAACGCGCGCAGTCGGACACTTCGCGCATGCCGTCACCCAGCGACGCATTGATCTGCGCCACGTTGTCCAGCATCGCCGCGGCTTCCTGACGCGCTTCACGGGAACGGTCCATATCGCGCGAGGCCATGTGCGAAACCGTCTCGCGGACCTTGGCGATGGCGTCCTTGGAGCTGTGCGCCAACTTTCGGATCTGTTCGTTGAACGTGGTCGAACGCTCGGACAGGTTGCGGACCTCGTCGGCAACCACGGCGAAACCACGACCGGCTTCACCGGCACGCGCAGCTTCGATGGCGGCGTTCAGGGCGAGCAGGTTGGTCTGGTCGGCAATCGACTTGACGTCTTCCAGCAGCGCGAAGATGCCATCCAGGTGCTGCGCCATCTGGTCGATGTGCTGCACGGTGGTGCTGCTCTGGCCGCTGACCTGCTCCAGCGCTTCCACCAGCTGTTCCATGCGGTGGCTGGCGTGCTGGGCGAAGCGGGCAACGTCGAGGCCGGCGCCGCCTTCGTCACCGGCGCGGTCGACGATGCGTGACAGGGCCTGGCTCTGCTGGCGCGACTTGCGGTTCATGGCATCGAAGCTGCCGCCGAGGCTGGAGACGGCCTGGCGGATCAGGTCGCGGGCGCGTTCCACTTCACCACGCGAACCGTCGATCTCGTTGCCGACGAAGTTGCGCAGTTCGGTCAGCAGCTGGTCCTGCTCACGCAGGACACGGGCATGTTCCGGGGAACGGTGCGCCTGGGCGCGGGCGGTCCACCACGCAAAGCCGAGCCAGCTCAGCGTCATCGTGGTCAGGATCGCCCAACGCAGGGCGACCGGCCATTCGAAACCGATGGCGAAGGGGAGCAGCAGGGTCAGAGCCAGGGGGGCGGCCAGACGGATGAAAATGCGTGAGTACATGGACGTTCTCGGGAGGTGCACGGAGGATGTATCGGCCGTACCCCCTTTCTCTTTAACGTCGATGTGCTTCGAAATGCATTCTGAATGCGCCGGTTTTCCGGCGCTGCCGGGCTGTTCGGGGTCAGAGCCCTTTCCGTGCCGGAAAGGGATCCGACCCCATGGCCTCAGGCCAGCTGCCGGTCCACGGCCTCGACCATGGCCTTGCGGCTGAGCAGGAAGTCCCAGTAGCTGCCACCCAGCTGCCGCCACAGCACAGCGGCACGCACGGCGGCCAGAAGCAGCGCGCGGATCTCGGCCACCACGCCGGCCTGGCCCAGGTAATGCGGGTTGCCCTGCACCATGACCCGCGGCTTGAGGTGGCTGATGGTATCTGCATACAGGCCGCCCAGCGCGGCCAGCACATCGGGGTGGCCGCTGTCACCCAGCTCGGTGGCCTGGCGCTGCGCGCGCTCGATGCCCGAGGCGACCTTGTTTACGGTGGCCCCGTCCTGCACGAAGCGGCGCTCCAGCTGCAGCACCGACAGGGCCAGCTTGGGCAGGATCGGGTCCTGGCCCTGGTTGCGGAAATGGTTGTGCAGCAGGCGCAGGCCCGACTTCAGCGCGTGCCGGTCGCCAAACACCGCCTGCGGCGAGGACGCATCGATGCGGAACACGCTGTCCACGGCGGTGCGCACGGCAGCGGCATCGGAATGGCCGGTATCGGCGATACGGCGTACCTGCTGCAGGGCCTGGGCAATGCCGGCCAAAGCCAGAACGCGGTCGTCGACAGTGAAACTCATGCAGCGATTACCTCAAAAGGAGAAGGGGTGGTGCGCAGGCGCTGTTCCAGCGGCGCGTCGGTGGCGGCGATCACCGCGCCACCCAGGCAGACCTCACCGTCATACAGCACCAGGGATTGCCCGGGGGTGACTGCACGCTGCGGCCGGGCGAAGGTGACCTGTACGCTGCCATCGTCCAGCACATCCACCGTGCACGGCTCATCGGGCTGGCGGTAGCGGGTCTGCGCGGTGCATTCAAAACGCCGTGCCGGTGGTGCGCCGGCAATCCAGTGCGCGGTCTCCGAGCGCAGCCTGTTGGACAGCATCCACGGGCTGTCACGGTCCTGGTCCACGTACAGCACGTTGCTGGCCACGTCCTTGCCGACCACATACCAGGGCGCGGCAGGGCGGCCGCGCACGCCGCCGATGTTCAGGCCTTCGCGCTGGCCTAGGGTGAAATAGAAGACGCCAGGATGTTCGGCGATCACGCTGCCATCGCTGGGATCGAGGATCTGCCCGGCCTTGGCCGGCAGGTAGCGCCCAAGGAACTCACGGAAATCGCGCTCGCCGATGAAGCAGATGCCGGTGGAGTCCTTCTTGGCATGGGTCGGCAGGCTGACGTCGCGGGCAATCCGGCGC
>NZ_JBFRFE010000245.1:0-5680 GCF_052114665.1 Stenotrophomonas sp. 2YAF22
CTTCGCTGACGCCCACGCCGGGCATGCCGGCCTGCACGAGCGACTGGCGCGGATGGCGGACTACGATCGTTTCGATTCCCCGTTCCAGCCCTTCGAAAGCGAGCTCCTGCCACTACCGGCGTACACGCCRCTGTTGGATGGCACCAGTGCGCAGGCACTGGCCTATCTGCAGGGCGATGTTGCCGGTGCCGTCGAGGCAGGCTGCAGATCGGTTCAGTTCGGGCGGCGGATGATGCGCACCGGCAGCACGCTGGTGGACAGCATGATGGGTGCCGCCGTGGTGAGGATCCATGCCGCATTGCTGGGTGACATGCTGGTCGAGCAATCACCGGATTACGTGCTGCCCGTCTCCTGCGAGGTGGCGCTGCAGCCGCTGGAAGCCGACGAGCAGAGCCTGTGTCATGCGATGCAGGGCGAATTCGCGATGAACAAGGCCGCCATCGAGGCGTCCACGCAGACAGCAGGCAGCCGCCTGCTGCTGGATCGCGACCACACCCTGGCCCGGATCGCCGGCAATTTCGGCTGGGCATGTCGCCCTGCTGCAGTGAAGGCGCTGGCAGCCGATGTCCCGCTCCTTGCCCCGCCACCGCCCCGATGGGAAGTGGGCTGCGTGGCCAATCCGCTGGGATGCACATTGAGCGCCATCGCCGGGCCGTCCCACGCACAGTACGCGACGCGCAGCCAGGACGCAGCGGCGATGATCCGCCTGCTTGGCGCGCAGCGCTGGCTGCGGCAACAGGCCGGGCCACCCGACGAGGCACTGGCGCGGTTGCCGGCGCAGTGGCGTTCGCAGGCGCGCACGCCAACACTGTCTGCCGACGGTCGCCACCTGCAGCTGCTGAGGCGCGGACCGGCGCGCGAAGGCGAGGGCCCGTATCTGTCGATGCCCTTGCGGGCTGACTGACCCGGGCTCAGTCGCTGTCGCCGAGTGGATTGAACGCCCAGCCATCACCGACGCTGTCCAGCGTCCAGCGCCTGCGGTCACGCAGGGTCTGCCAACGCACCTGTTCCTTGTCGTCCTGCATGCTGCCTTCGGTCAGCTTCACCTTGCCGGTGGAGAAGTTCACGCTGAGGCCCTCGGTCTGCCCGGAATTGCGCATCATCGAGTCGCGGTCGTAGCCGATCAGCGCGAAGTCGCCTTCCTGCCAGCGGAACGTGAACGTGGTGGTGCCCATCGACCAGCTGCCCGCGCTGGAGAACGAGTACAACCCTACCCGCAGTGCGCCGCGCTGGATGGACACGCCGGTGCCTTCGGCCAGTGCATCGCTGAGCACGGGCGAGTCCGGCCGCGGAATGAGCGTGTGGTTCTGCGCGGCCAGCACGTAACCGGACGGTCGCGCGAAGGCGATGGCGAGGATGCGCGGGTTGCTGTCATACGGCGAGGGGCCAAACCCATCGTGTTCGATGATGTTGCGCGGGTCCTGCTGGCGCAGCACCAGCGCGAGGTCTGCGCGCCCGTCCTGGTCGAGGTCGCCTTCGATCCTGTATTCCAGCGTCCAGCCGGCAGGTACGAAACCCTCGGCCGTGGCGGCGTGCGCGGGCACGGCGGGGTAGCGCACCGGCGGCACGTCCAGTGCAGTGGCGGCGAAGGGCAGGGCGGTCAGTGCCGCCGCAAAGTAGAAAAGGCGCATTGCAGCCTCCATGGCAGGGCTGCAGAGGATAGCCGGGCGTCAGCCGGCCCGCTTTACCGTGCGTGTGGCTTCAAGCGCACATAGACCTGCTTGCGTACCTGCGCGACCACCTCGCCAGCTTCGTCGACCACGTCGTTGCTGAACCAGCGCAGCACTTTTTCGCCACCGGCCGCCGCCGTGCGCAGTTCATCCAGCAGTGCATCGTCGATGCGGAAAGACGTGCGTACTGTGCCTCGACCGGGCTTGAGGAAATCGATCGCACCGGCGCGATCCCAGACGTAATAGTCGCGGCCCAGGGTGTGCATCAGGCCCAGCATCCAGAACGGATCGGTCATTGCGAACAGGCTACCGCCGAAGTGGGTGCCGACATAGTTGCGGTTCCAGGGGCGCAGGCGCAGTTCCACGTCGATCTGCCGGTAGTCCGGGGTGATCCGGGTGACATGGATGCCGGTGAACAGGAACGGTGGCCACAGGTTGATGCCGAAGCGGAACGTGCTGGCTTTCATGCGGGAACCGGGCAGGGGACGGGGCACCCAGTCTAACCATTCGCATGCGTATGTTGTAGCCCGCAGCAACTCCGACAGGCCTGCCGGGCGCTACGGCGCGGGCGGGCCGCCGTCGATCACATAGCCGTCGCGGCCATTGTCCTTGGCCCGGTAAAGCGCGTTGTCGGCGCCTTCGACGAAATGATGCGGTTGCAGGTCGCCGTCAGGCACACGGGTGTAGACGCCGATGGTCAGGGTGACGCCTGAATTGCTGCCATCGCCGGGCGGCGGCAGGGCGCGGATGCAGGAGATCAGGTCTTCGATCACCTGCCGTGCGCCTTCAACCGGGGTGTCGGGCAGCACCAGTGCGAATTCGTCGCCGCCGTAGCGGGCAGCCATGTCACGCGGCCGCCGGGCATGCGCCTGGATCAGGCGGGCCACTTCGCACAGCACGCGATCGCCGACCTGGTGGCCATGGCGATCGTTGTGATGCTTGAAGTGGTCGACATCGATCAGGGCCAGGGTCAGTGGCTTGCCACTGCGGCGCGCCGCATCGCATTCCTGTTGCAGCGACTGCTCGAAGCGCAGTCGGTTACCGAGTCCGGTCAGCGCATCGCGGTTGGCCTGGCGGTGCCAGGAGGCGATCCGCCAGGTCGCCCACGCGGTCAGTACCAGCACGATGCCGAGCAGGGCGCTGGCCGGCGCCCACCAGAGGCTGCCGGTGCGCAGCAGCAACCAGCTCAGCAGCGGCGCAGCCGGTAGCGAGCATAGGGCAACCACCCAGGGCAGGCGCAGCCCGAGCAGCAGCACGCACATGGCCACCAGCAGGCCGGCCAGGGCGTCCTGCCAGGCGCGGGGCAACACGTCGATCTGCTTGTCCTGCAGCAGCATCGAGGCGATGTTGGCCTGGTACTCGCTGCCGCTCATCCAGTATTCGCGGGTGGTGGGGGTCAACAGGCGGGTGGTGATGCCGCTGGCCGTCATGCCCACCACGATGCGCCTGCCACGCAGCATCGAGGCATCCACGCGCCCTTCCAGCACATCGGCGTAGGACACCTGCGGCAAGCGTTCCGGTGGCCCGGCATAACGCACGCGCACGTAATCATTGCGGCGCCATTGATAGGGCGAGTCCAGCGCYGGGTCAGGGTCGGGCAGGCCCTGTGCGCGTTGCGGTGGCAGTCCGGTCAACGCCAGACCGAGTGCCGGCCAGTGTGCCTGGCCGATGCCCGCATGCAGGTAGACCCCGCGGGCGACACCATCGCCGTCGACTTCAACGTCACTGTGGCCGATGGCGGCGGCGCTGGCGGCAATCAGCGGGATGGGCAGCATTTCCTCGGCCATGCGGTCGCCGGCGGCCGGCGCGGCCAGCACCGGCAGTACCACACGGCCGTTGCGACGGATCGCCGCTGCCAGCTCGGCATCCTGGCGCGCATCGCGACGGTCGGGCTCGGACAGCATGAGGTCCAGCGCGACGCGCTCGGCACCGGCGTCGGTCAAGCGGTCCAGCAGGCGGGCATGCATCGAGCGGGGCCACGGCCACTGGCCCAGCCGCTGCAGGCTGCCTTCGTCGATGGCCACGATCAGCACGCTGGGGTCGGGGCGGTAATCCCAGCTGCCGACCATCAGGTCGTACGCGCTTTCGTCCTGCCGCCACAGCCACTGGCCATGGCTGACCACCGCCGTCGCTACACCCGCCAGCAGGGCCAGCAGGATCCGTCGCGACCACGGCAGCGGTGAGCGCCTCACAGCAACAACCACAGCAGCAGGGCACCGCCGCTGGCGCCGTAGCACAGGCGACACGGCAGCTTGACCTGCTGGGCGGGCGAGAACGGACCAGCATGGCCGTCGTCATCGATGTACTGCACGCGGATGTGCAGCGTGCCGCGCCACGGGCGCTTGAAGCTGACCTGCGGTTGGTCGACGGTGGTATCGAGCAGCGGCGCGCTGAAGTCGCCGCGGYGATCGACCTGCACGCGGTAGCGCTGCCCGTCGCTTCCCGCCTGCCAGCGCAGGGTCAGCTCGCCATCGGTGGCTTCGGGCGGTTGTAGTGCCGGGTCCACCGGTTCATCGGTCAGTTGCAGCGTCACTGCCTGGCCATAGCGACCCTGGTGGCCCTGGTCATCACGCGAAGCGACCCGCCAGTAGTACTGGCCGGGAGGTAGCGGCTGGCCCAGGCGCAGGTCGGTGCCGCCGGTGCTCTGCTCGCGCAGCGGCTGCAGGAACTGCGGCTCGTCGGCCACCTGCAGCACGCTGCTGCTGGCACCGGGCGCCTGGCTCCAGTGGAAGCGGGGACGGTCGCTGTTGACCGTCYGTCCCTGCAGCGGGGAAATGGTCAGCGGCGGTGGCGGCTGGTCGTCGAGGACGAAATCCTCGCTGGCATCCAGGCCTTCCACACCCTGTGCATCCACTGCCCGCAGCAGCAGGCGCAGCGTCCCTGGCGGCAGCTCGCCGATCACCAGCCGGGTGTCGGCGGTGTCGGCGGCAAACAACAGGATTTCCGGGGTGGCGGCCTGCACCACTTCCACCCGGTAGCGGTCGGCGCCGGTCACCGGCTCCCACGCGAGTTGGGCCGGCAGGGCTCCCAGGCGGGTCGAATCGGCACGCAGGCGCGGTGCCGGCAGCAAACCGGAAACCGCTTCGGGCGCCGTTCCGCTGCCCGCGCTGCGGCTGGCCTGGCCGGGGTGCACCAGGCGCTGGCCATGCGGGTTGCCGACCTGCACTTTGCCTTCCAGTACTTCGGTGGCGCCGGCATGGGCGTCATCGCCGGCGCTGACCCGGAACACGGTGCCGCGCACGCTGCTGGTGGCCGTCGGTGCATCGATGATGTAGCGCGAGGCGGGCCCGCGCGCAGGGGTGACCCGGTTGCTGGCGCGCCCCTGCTGCAGGCGCAGGCGGGTATCGACCATGCCGGTGCGGCCATAGCGGCTGAGCTGGTCCAGGCGCAGGCGTGAGTATTCGCGCAGCTGCAAGCGCGACGCATCGGCGAACTCAAGGGTGATGCTGGAATCGGCCTTGGTCTGGATCGCATCGCCGATGTGCAGCTGTTCGCCTGCGCGCACGGCGCGGCTGCTGCTGCCATCGGCCGCGCTCAGTTCAACCTGCCCACGCACGGCCAGTACCCTCGCCGGGGCGGGCTCAACGCGCAGCCAGCCGATCGGGAAGCGCAGCAGTTCACCCGGCGGCAGCCGGTACGGGTTGTCGATGCGGTTGTGCTGCTGCAGCTGCTGCCAGCCGATGCTGGGCTTGAGGTAGGCCGCGCCGAGATCCCACAGGGTATCGCCGGGGCGGACCCGGTAGTTCCAGTCCTGCGCGCCGGCGAGCGCCGGCCACAGGCAGAGGGCACACAGCAGTGTGCGCAGGAAATACTTGATGAAAGACGACGAGCGGCCAACGGTCACGGATAGCTGTCCCGGCAAAGCGGGGGCGCAGCAGCAAGACCCCATGGCCCCGACCTCATCCCCCCGAACGGATCGTGGCGGCCCTGGGGGCCACCATCGCGGGCATTATTGCCCGCGTTCAGTGCAGGGATTCTGAACGATGCCGGTGCCGTTCAGAACAGCAGGG
>NZ_JBFRFE010000246.1:0-5674 GCF_052114665.1 Stenotrophomonas sp. 2YAF22
CATGGATGCGGCTGCCAAGCCTCCAGGGACGGATTCACGGCGTCCCCCGACCAGCCCACCCGCCCGGCCCAATTACATGATCCCGCTTCTACGAACCCCCACCGCAGAGGGGGCTCAGCCCGTTGGCCGGGAAACCTCAGTAGCCCGCCGCCTGCCCATCCTTGCGGCTCTCCGATGCGCCGTAATACACGCCCGTTTCCGGATCACGCAGGATCGCCTGATAACCACCATACGGACCATCGGCGAACACCACCCGGTGCCCCTTGCGCATCAACGCACGCACCGTCTCGTACGGGAACCCGGTTTCCAGGTTGACCTCGCCACCATCGGTCATCGCCGTCGCCTGCCCGGTCGGTTCGGTCGAACCCTCGTGCTGGATGCGCGGCGCGTCGCCGGCTTCCTGCAGGTTCATGCCGAAATCCACCAGGTTCATCACGATCTGCGCGTGCCCCTGTGGCTGCATCGCACCGCCCATCACGCCGAAGCTGGCATACGGCTTGCCGCCCTTGGTGATGAAGGCCGGAATGATGGTCTGGAACGGACGCTTGCCTGGTGCGTAGCCATTGGGATGATTCTTCTGCAGCACGAACATCTCACCGCGATCCTGCAGGATGAAGCCCAGCCCCGGCGGTGCCATGCCGCTA
This sequence comes from Stenotrophomonas sp. 2YAF22, assembly GCF_052114665.1. Lineage (NCBI taxonomy): Bacteria > Pseudomonadati > Pseudomonadota > Gammaproteobacteria > Lysobacterales > Lysobacteraceae > Stenotrophomonas > Stenotrophomonas sp. 2YAF22. The sequence continues at coordinate 645 of NZ_JBFRFE010000246.1, forward strand.
CCCATGCCGCGGTAGTTGGACTGGATCAGCGACACCATCATGCCGTCGGCGTCGGCCACGGTCATGTAGATCGTGTCGCCCTCTTCCAGCTGCTTGGGCGTACCCGGCTGCACTTCCTTCAGCGCCTTGTCCATCGAGATCAGCGCGCGACGCTGCGCGGCGTACTCCTTGGAAATCAGCTTCTGTACCGGTGCAGGCTGGAACGCCATGTCGGCGTAGAAGCGCGCACGATCGGCGAAGGCCAGCTTCTTTGCTTCCACGAACAGATGCACGTGCTCGGGTGAGCCGAACGGAATCTTCGAGAAGTCGTAGCCTTCCAGTACGTTGAGGATCTGCAGCGCGGCGATGCCCTGGCTGTTGGGCGGCAGCTCCCACACGTCGTAGCCGCGGTAGTTGCTGCTGACCGGCTCGACCCACTCGCCATGATGGTCGGCCATGTCCTGGTAGCTCAGGTAGCCGCCGTTCTTCTTGAAGTAATCGCCGATGGTGTGGGCGATGTCGCCCTTGTAGAAGGCATCACGGCCGCCGTCGGCAATCTTCTGCAGGGTGTCGGCAAGGTTGGGGTTCTTCCACATCTCGCCCTTGCGCGGCGCGTGGCCATCGATCGTGAACTGTTCCTTGAAACCCGGATACTGCGACAGCTTCGGCACCGAGCGATCCCAGTAATAGGCAATCACTTCGGCAACGGGATGACCGTCGCGCGCGTAGCGGATGGCCGGGGCCAGGTTGTCGGCCATCGGCTTGCGGCCGAAGCGCTCGTGCAGCGCGAACCAGCCATCAACCGCGCCCGGCACCGATACCGGCAGCGGGCCGGTCGGGGGGATCTCCTTCAGGCCACGACGCTGGAACTCGGCCAGGGTGAGTGACTTCGGCGAACGGCCCGAGCCGTTGTAGCCGTAGAGCTTCTGCGTCTTCGGGTCCCACACGATGGCGAACAGGTCGCCGCCGACGCCATTGCCAGTCGGCTCCATCAACCCCAGCGCTGCGTTGGCAGCAATGGCGGCATCGACGGCCGAGCCACCGGCCTTCATCACGTCCAGCGCGATCTGGGTAGCCAGCGGCTGCGAGGTGGCGGCCATCGCATGCGGGGCGATCACCTCCGAACGGGTGGAGAAGGTGTGGCCGGTAATGCGGTCGGCGGCCTGGGACAGCATGGGCACGGCAGCCAGCACGGCAGCCGCCAGCAGGGAACGGGCAAGACGTCGGGACACGGTAGGGTTCCGAATGGAAGGGTGGTGACCCGATCTTCGCTGCTGCGGCGATCAGGGGCTATCGGGCATAGGTCATGGACGACAGTCCTTTGGTGGGTGCGGACCTTGGTCCGCACTGCTTTCGGCTTCGATGACTCCGGCGCGGACCAAGGTCGGCACCTACCAAGGCGAAATCACCCGGAATCCGCGCAAAAAACCTGATGAAAAGAGTGAATTCGGGTTCACCGAAACACTTTCAGCAGCAACCATCTTTGTGCCACAAGCGATTGCACTGCATGCAGCGGAAACTGACGGGAATAGTGCTGCGAGGGTTGACACAGCGGAAATGGCTGTGGTTTTCTCGATCACATGTTGCATCACAACACACCACCGCGAACCCACATCGAAGCCGCCGATACCGGCGCCGCCTCGCTGCGTTCGATTCTTGTGCTCGTACTTATTACCCAACCAACAGGTGCGGGACGAGCCAGCGTGTAAGCAACAAACACACCGGAACTCTTCAAAAACCCGCACCCGCCCAGGTGCGGGTTTTTTCATTTCAGGACCTGGTTTCAGACGCAACCACCATGACCACCGCCTCCTCCACAACCTGGACCTGCTGCACCACGAACTCTCGTGGTGGCAGTACCTGTGCGATGCGCGGCGCTGCCCTCCCCACTTTTCCCTGACCGGCCGGTACGTCGCTTCGACTGCCGGCCGTCTTTTTTCTTCCCACCCGCAAGGAACCTCCCCCATGAGCACCAACGAACTGCCCCAGACCAAGATCGCCGTCATCGGCTACGGCAGCCAGGGCCGCGCGCACGCGCTGAACCTGCGTGAATCCGGCTTCGATGTGGTGGTAGGCCTGCGTCCGGGCGGCCCCACCGAGGTCAAGGCACAGGCCGATGGCTTCACCGTGAAGGCACCGGCCGATGCGGTGAAGGATGCCGACCTGGTCGCGGTGCTGACCCCGGACATGGTGCAGAAGAAGCTGTACGAGGACGTGCTGGCGCCGAACATGAAGCAGGGTGCGGTGCTGCTGTTCGCGCATGGCTTGAACGTGCACTTCGACATGATCAAGCCGCGCGACGACCTGGACGTGGTGCTGGTCGCACCGAAGGGCCCGGGTGCGCTGGTCCGTCGCGAATATGAAATCGGCCGCGGTGTGCCGTGCATCTGGGCGGTCTACCAGGACAAGAGCGGCAAGGCAGCTGAGTACGCGCTTGCCTATGCAGCCGGCCTGGGTGGCGCGCGCGCCAACCTGATCCAGACCACCTTCAAGGAAGAAACCGAAACCGATCTGTTCGGTGAGCAGGCGGTGCTGTGCGGCGGTGCTTCGGCACTGGTGCAGGCTGGCTTCGAGACGCTGGTGGAAGCCGGTTACCAGCCGGAAATCGCCTACTACGAAGTGCTGCACGAACTGAAGCTGATCGTCGACCTGTTCTACGAAGGCGGCATCTCGCGCATGTTGGAGTTCATCTCCGAAACCGCGCAGTACGGCGACTACGTCAGCGGCCCGCGGGTGATCGACGCCGGCACCAAGGAGCGCATGAAAGAAGTCCTGAAGGACATCCAGGACGGCACCTTCACCAAGAACTGGGTGGCCGAGTACGAAGCGGGCCTGCCGAACTACAACAAGTTCAAGCAGGCCGACCTGGAGCATCCGATCGAGAAGGTAGGCAAGGAACTGCGCGCCAAGATGGTCTGGTTGCAAGGTCAAGCCGCGTAACAACGCGGCACCCCCACCCGCTCTGCAAGGTTCCCCCATGAACTCTCCCACACACCGCAGCGCGCCGCCCAACGGCGCGCGCTGGCTGACCCAGGCGCTGGAGGCCGAGGGTGTCCGTACGCTGTTCGGCTACCCGGGCGGCACCATCATGCCGTTCTACGACGCGCTGGTGGATTCGTCGCTGAAGCACATCCTGGTGCGCCATGAGCAGGGCGCGGCACTGGCCGCCAACGGCTTTGCGCGTGCCAGCGGCCAGGTCGGCGTCTGCGTGGCGACGTCCGGGCCGGGCGCGTCGAACCTGGTCACCGGCATCGCCGATGCGATGCTCGATTCGGTGCCGATGGTCTGCATCACCGGCCAGGTGGCCACGCCACTGCTGGGCACCGATGCGTTCCAGGAACTGGATGTGTTCGGTTTGACGATGCCGATCGTCAAGCACAGCTGGCTGGTGCGCAGCGTCGATGATCTGCCGCGCGTGGTGGCCGATGCCTTCCGCATCGCCCGCGAGGGCCGTCCCGGCCCGGTGCTGATCGACCTGCCCAAGGATGTGCAGCTGGCCGATGCCAGCCACCTGCCGGCGCATGTGCCGGCCAACGTGGAGCCGCCGCCGGCCGCTGCCGACGCCGCCATCGCCGAGGCCATCGCCGCATTGGCCGCTGCCGAAAAGCCGGTGGTCTATGCCGGTGGTGGCATTGCCCTGGGCGATGCCGTGCAGGACCTGCGCGCGTTCGTCGAAGCCAGCGCCATCCCCACCGTGATGACCCTGCGTGGGCTGGGCGCGCTGCCTCCGCAGCACCCGCAGTCGCTGGGCATGCTGGGCATGCATGGCACCCGTGCGGCCAACATGGCCGTGCAGGAGAGCGATCTGCTGCTGGTGCTGGGTGCACGTTTCGATGATCGGGCGACCGGCAAGCTGGCCGAGTTCGCACCGTTTGCCCGCGTGGTGCACATCGATGCCGATGYGTACGAGATCTCCAAGCTGCGCAGCGCCGATGTCGCCGTGCCCGGCAACGTCGGCCACGCCATCCGCGCCCTGCGTGCGGCCTTCCCCTCCCCCAAGGCCCACCAGGACGCATGGCGCAAGCGCTGCGCACAGCATCGCGATCGCTTCGCCGCACGCTACGACGCACCCGGCCAGCACATCTACGCGCCGGCGCTGCTGAAGCGCCTGAGCGAACTGGCGCCGGCCGATACGGTGGTGGCCTGCGACGTCGGCCAGCACCAGATGTGGGTTGCGCAGCACTGCCGCTTCACTCATCCGCGCAACCACCTGACCAGCGGTGCGCTGGGCACGATGGGCTTCGGCCTGCCGGCGGCGATGGGGGCGCAGTTCGCCTGCCCCGAGCGCACCGTGGTGCTGGTCTCCGGCGATGGCAGCTTCATGATGAACGTGCAGGAGCTGGCGACCATAGCCCGCTGCCGCCTGCCGGTGAAGATCATCCTGCTGGACAACAGTTCGCTGGGCATGGTGCGGCAGTGGCAGGAACTGTTCTTTGCCGAGCGTTACAGCGAGATCGATCTGTCCGACAACCCGGACTTCGTCGCCCTGGCCAAGGTGTTCGGCATCGCGGCCACGCGCATCGATGCACGTGATGACGTCGAAGGCGGCCTGGCCGCGCTGCTGGCCGAACCCGGCCCGGCCCTGCTGCACGTGGCCATCGATGCACGCGCGAACGTGTGGCCGCTGGTGCCGCCCAATACCGCCAACAGCACCATGCTGGAAAGCAACCCCGCACATGCACGCCAGGAGATCCCCAATGCAATACCGGCTTGACCTGGTGCTGCAACCGGCCGAGGGCGCGCTGCTGCGCGTGATCGGCATGGCCGAACGTCGCGGTTTCGCGCCGCGCGCGATCACCGGTGCGCCGGTGGCCGCCGATGATGGTCGTTGGCACCTGCAACTGGTGGTGGACAGCCAGCGCCCGCCGGAAACACTGTGCCGGCAGATGGAAAAGATCTACGACTGCGTTTCGGTGCAGATGACCGCACTGGAAGGAGTATCCGCATGAACGCCCGTACCGTATTCACCACGGTGCCGGTACGGAGGCGTCTTCTTCGCCGCGCGTGCCCGCACGCGGTGGTCGGCAACACCCTGCTGGTGGCCCATGCCG
>NZ_JBFRFE010000247.1:0-5669 GCF_052114665.1 Stenotrophomonas sp. 2YAF22
GTCTTGATCAGCGGATCGTTGTAAAAAGATATATATTGTCGGCGCATCTTTTATAGGAATGGATATGGCGCGTCGACAGGTGGTCTTCGGCATGCTCGGCACCCAGCTCGACGCGGGCGAAGGGCCGGGCCGCTGGCAGAAGTGGCGCCCGACGGTGTCGCTGGGCATGCATGAGGATTTCCTGCCCGACCGCATCGAGCTGCTGCTGGATGAGCGCCGCTACAGCAAGCTGGCGCGCGTGGTCTGCGAGGATCTGGTACAGGCTGCGCCGGGCATCAGCGTGCAGCGCCACGACACCTACCTGGCAGATCCGTGGGAGTTCGAAGGGGTCTACGCCACCCTGCATGACTTCCTCGCCAGCTATCCGTTCCAGCCGGAGGAGGAGGACTACTACGTCCACATCACCACCGGCACGCATGTGGCGCAGATCTGCTGGTTTCTGCTGACCGAGAGCCGGCACTTTCCCGGGCGACTGCTGCAGACCTCGCCGCCGCGCAAGCAGGACGGCGCCGCCGGCACGTACGCGGTCATCGACCTCGATCTATCGCGTTACGACCACATCGCGCAGCGTTTCGCCCAGCAGCAGCTGCAGGACCGCGACCTGCTGAAGGGCGGCATCGCCACCCGCAACGCCGCCTTCAACCGCATGATCGAGCAGATCGAAACGGTGGCCACGCGCTCGCGCGCGCCGATGCTGCTGATGGGACCGACCGGCGCCGGCAAGAGCCAGCTGGCCAAGCGTGTGTTCGAGTTGAAGAAGCTCAAGCATCAGCTGCCGGGCCGCTTCGTCGAGGTGAACTGCGCCACGCTGCGCGGCGATGGTGCGATGAGCACCTTGTTCGGCCATACCAAGGGCGCCTATACCGGTGCTTCCAGCGACCGCGCCGGCCTGCTGCGCTCAGCCCACCAGGGTCTGCTGTTCCTGGACGAGATCGGCGAACTCGGCCAGGACGAACAAGCGATGCTGCTGCGGGCACTGGAAGAGAAGCGCTTCCTGCCGGTGGGCAGCGACCGCGAAGTGGAGAGCGACTTCCAGTTGATCGCCGGCACCAACCGCGACCTGCAGCAGTCCGTGCTGGAAGGCCGCTTCCGCGAAGACCTGCTGGCGCGCCTCAACCTGTGGACCTACCGCCTGCCGGGCCTGGCCCAGCGCATGGAAGACATCGAACCGAACATCGAGTTCGAGCTGGAGCGCTGGTCGCAGGACCAACATGCGCGGGTGCGCTTCAACACCGAGGCGCGCACGCGCTATCTCGCATTCGCCACCAGCCCGGAAGCGGCGTGGCGCGGCAACTTCCGCGACCTGGGCGCGTCAATCATGCGCCTGGCCACGTTGGCCAGCGCCGGGCGCATCCAGATCGAGGGCGTGGACGACGAGATCGCGCGCCTGCGGGCACAGTGGCGCGGTGGCGATGCGCCGTCTCCGCTGGATGCCCTGCTGGGCGAGGCCGTGGACGCGCTGGACCGTTTCGACCGCGTGCAGCTGGAAGAAGTGGTGCGGGTCTGTGCACGCTCGAAGTCGCTGTCCGCCGCCGGGCGCGAGCTGTTTGCGGTCTCGCGCACCCAGCGCGCCAGCACCAACGACGCCGACCGCCTGCGCAAGTACCTGGCGAAGTTCGGGCTGGACTGGGAGCAGGTGCGGGGTCCGGCCCGGTAACGCGACGGCACAGCTTGCGCGCGCACCGGCCACGGCGCATGCTCCGGCTGCAACCACCCACCTGAACGGAGATTTCCCATGCAGGACCGTCCCCGCTCGACCTCCAAAACCGGCCTGATCATCGTGCTGGCCTGCGTCGCTGCCTTCGTTCTGCTCGTGGGTGGCTACCAGTTCGGCAAATCACTGGCCAAGGCAGACAACGCACAGCAGGCCACGGCCGCCCCGCTGGCACGCTGACCGCGCTGCGGTAGTGCCGGCCGCTGGCCGGCAGCCGCCGCTATCCCGGCACCTGGAGCAGCCGGCCCGCTCCACTCGAAACCGCAGCTTCAGGCGATCTGCACCACGCGTGCGTTCTGGCACAGCGGGTAGCTGCCGACGAACTCGGCGATCGCCTCACGCATCGCCTCGAACGACTGGCCGTACATGTACAGCGCGGTCTCGCTCGGGCCCTGCCACCAGCTGCAGATCTCGCCCAGGCCATCGATGCGCTCGGACAGCTGTTCGAATACGTGGTTCGAATCGCACTGCTCGTACACCTCGTCAGGCAGGGTCAGGCCATCCAGGTAGATGCCCAGGCCTTCGGTCACGCCGAAGCTGCGGTCGGCCTCGCCTGCGCCCTGCACCTGCGACCCCTTCGGTGCCCCCAGCTGCTCCAGCAGGTCGACCAGCTTCGGCACGCCCGCGGCATCGACCAGTGCCACTTCGATATCGCCGTACTCGACTTCGCCCTCGTCGGACATCGCAGTACCGCCTCCGGTGATCCCGCCCAGCTCGGCCGCCTGCAGCAGCGCGTCCAGCGGATCCTCGAACAGCTCATGGCGATGCTCGGGCTGCAGCCTGGCGTTCAACTTCACGGTGACATGCAGCGTGGGTTCGGTCATGAGGGCGTTCCTGGGAGATGTGGCCGCTATTGTAGAGCCGTGCCATGCCCGGCCGCTTTGCGGCGTCGGCGCCTCGTCCTTTCAGGCGATGTGCAAGCGATAATGCGCGGCGCAAGGACACCATTCCAACAGGGGGAATACATGAAGTCGATCATTACGCTGGCACTGCTGCTGTTGCTCACGGGCTGCGGCATCCGCACCGAAGTGGTGCGCGTGAACGTGCCGGACATCCGGGTGAACCCGGAGCAGGGCCCGGTGGTGGTGGTGGCCCCGGTGCGTGACAACCGCCCCCAGTACTTCCCGCAGGTGCAATCGGCGGCGCGTGCGAAGAACATCGGTGGTGTCATCCGTGCCGGCAATGGCGTGCTGGTGGAGCTCGAAACGTCCACAGCGCCGGACAAGGCACGCGAGATCATGATCCAAGCGCTGCGCAACATGGGTTACAGGACTGCCGACAAGTGCGAGGCATCGTGTACGCATCTGGACGCCACGCTGAACGATTTTTCGGTAAGTGCTCCGGTGAATGTTTGGCGCGCCGCGACGTACACCCAGCAGATGCTTRCAGACATCGCGGTACAGGTGACGGCACGCAAGGATGGCCAGACGCGCACCTTCACGACTACCGGCCATGGCGCAAACATCTTCCAGGTAGCCTCGCGGGAGAACTGGGAGATCGCCCTGGAACGCGCGGTAAAGAGCTTCACCAGCAGCCTGCAGCAGTCGATGTCCGAACAGGACACGGCCGCGCAACCGCAGGCGCAGGACTGATCGCCGACCGGGTCAGCGCAGGAACGGGATCACTTTGCGCTTGAGCAGTTCCACCAGCACCGGGTCCATGTACTCGTAGTCATCGGGAATATCCAGGCAGATCACCCGCTTGCCGTTCAACCATGCCTTGTAGCGGCTGGAAAGCCGGTTGCGGTGCGTCCGCTCCATCACGAACACCAGATCGGCCCATTGCAGCAGCTCGGGGCTGAGCACTTCCTCGGCGTCGGCGAGCAGCCCGGCCGAGGCGGTTTCGACGCCCGGCCAATCGGCGAACACCTGCTCGGCCGTCGGGCTGCGCAGACGGTTCTGGCTGCAGAGGAAGAGCACGTTGCGGGTCATGAGCACTCGCCTTTGTAGAGCCGAGCCCGTGCTCGGCTGCTTTCCATCGCGTCGGGGTCAGAGCCCTCCTACGGGAGGGATCCGACCCCGGCGGTGATCAGATCACCGTCAGGTTGGCATACGCCATCACCAGCCACTTGCTGCCGGCGTCGGCGAACTCGATCTGCACGCGCGCGTGGGCACCGTTGCCTTCGTAGTCGGTCACCATGCCTTCGCCGAACTTGGGATGGTTGACCAGCGCACCCAGCTTGATCGGCGGCGTTTCGATGGCGGCATGWCCCATCACCCGGCTTGCGCCCATCGACGCCGGCCGCGAGACCTGCACCTTCGGCCGCACTTCGTGCAGCAGCTCGCGCGGGATCTCGCGCAGGAAACGCGAAGGCAGGCTGTAGTTGTCCTGGCCGTGGATGCGCCGCGATTCGGCGTAGCTGAGCACCAGCTTCTGCCGCGCGCGGGTGATGCCGACGTAGGCCAGCCGACGCTCTTCCTCCAGCCGCCCGCTTTCCTCCAGCGACCGTGCACTGGGGAACAGCCCCTCTTCCACGCCGGCCAGGAACACCAGCGGGAATTCCAGGCCCTTGGCCGAGTGCAGCGTCATCAGCTGCACACCTTCCTCGCCGGCCTGCGCCTGGCCCTCACCGGCCTCCAGCGCGGCGTAGGCCAGAAACGCGACCAGCTCGTCCATGTCCTCGCCCACTTCCTCGATGTCGTCGGCACGGCGCACGAAGCGCGAGGCCACCGACACGAGTTCGTCGAGGTTGTCGGTGCGCGATTCCGAATCCAGCGCGTTGCGGCTTTCCTTGCTCCAGTGCTCGCGCAACTGCGAGCGCACCAGTACATGGTCCACGCGCTCGGCAAGGGTCATCTGCAGGGTCTGCGCCTGCAGTTCGTTGACCAGCACCAGGAAGCCGGCCAGCGCATTGCGCGCACGCGCCGCCAGTGCGCTGCCCTGGGTCACCAGCATGGTGGCTTCCCACAACGAGATGCCTTGGGCGCGCGCTTCGCGGCGCACTTCGTCCAGCGTGCGGTCACCGATGCCACGCGTGGGCGTGTTCACCGCGCGCTCGAATGCAGCGTCGTCGTTGCGGTTGGACAGCAGGCGCAGGTAGGCCAGCGCATCCTTCACTTCGGCGCGCTCGAAGAAGCGCATGCCGCCATACACGCGGTACGGCACCTGTTCGCTCAGCAGCGCTTCTTCCAGCGCGCGCGACTGCGCGTTGCTGCGGTAGAGCACGGCCACTTCGGTGTAGCTGCCGCCGTCGCGCACCCACTGCCGTGCGCGCTCGACGATGTAGCGCGCCTCGTCCATCTCGTTGTACGCCGCATACAGGTCGATCGGCTCGCCGTCACCACTGTCGGTCCACAGCTGCTTGCCGATGCGGTCCGGATTGTGCGCGATCACCGCGTTGGCGGCGCTGAGGATGTTGGCGGTGGAACGGTAGTTCTGCTCCAGGCGGATGGTCTGCGCGCCCGGGAAATCGCGCAGGAAGCCCTGCACGTTCTCGACCTTGGCACCGCGCCAGCCGTAGATGGCCTGGTCATCATCACCGACCACGAACACGTGGCCCTCGTGCCCGGCCAATACCCGCACGAAGGCGTACTGGATGGCGTTGGTATCCTGGAATTCGTCCACCAGGATCTCGCGGAACCGCGCGCGGTAATGCGACAGCAACGGCGGATTGTCGCGCAGCAGTTCGTGCGCGCGCAGCAGCAGCTCGGCGAAATCGACCAAGCCGGCACGGTCACACCGCGCCTGGTACTCGGCGTAGGCCTGGCGCATGGTTTCCAGCCACGCATCGTTCGGCTCGGGCTGGATGTGCTGCGGGCGGCGGCCCTCATCCTTCTGCGCGTTGATCCACCAGGCAATCTGCTTGGGCGGGTACTTGCCGTCATCCAGCTCCAGCGCCTGTACCACGCGCTTGACCAGGCGCAGCTGGTCGTCCGAATCCATCACCTGGAAGCTTTCAGGCAGCTTGGCGTCCTGCCAGTGCAGGCGCAGCAGGCGGTTGGCCAGGCCGTGGAAG
>NZ_JBFRFE010000248.1:0-5630 GCF_052114665.1 Stenotrophomonas sp. 2YAF22
GTCTATGCGCTGTACGCACCGAGCGGGCTGTGTGTTCCGCGGCGCGCGGAACTGCGCATGCGGCTGTTGCTGGAAGAAGCGGGCTACGCGTTTTCGATGGGCGTGCTTACCGGCAGCCATCCTGCCTACGGTTGAGCGCAGGGTGATCTGATCGGCCCGGAGGTTGCTAGACTGCGCGCCCCGCGCGTTGCCGCAATCACGGAAGATTCCCCATGCCGAAGCTGTCTGCTCTTGCTGTTTTCCTGGCGATCGCTGTCTGCGCGCCAACCGCACAGGCCGAGGAACAGGACAGCGCCTCGACCATCGCGTTCAAGTCGATCAGCCCGGTGCTGAATGCCCTGATCAATGCCGACGATGCGCAGGACCTGATGGAGCGGGCCGAGGAAGACGACGCCACGCTGCTGCAGTCGCTGGCGCTCTATCTGGCCGCAACCCGCGAAGACCCCACGTTGGCGCAGGCGCCGTACCACGCAGCGGCATTGTTCGCACGCCGCGGTGACGATGCGCTGGCCGAGCGCTATCTGCGCCAAGCCGATGAGCGTGGCATGTGGTTCGCGCCCGCGCTGGCCGACAACGATGACTTCGAGCACCTGCGCGGAACGCCGTTCTTCAAGCAGGTGCTGGCCAATACGCAGGCACGCTACGCGAAGGTATCGGTCGGCAAGGTGGGCGCCATCTCGGTGCTGCCCCCTTCGAAGGGTGTTGCGATGCCGGCCTGTGCGCCGGTGCTGGTGTGGCTGCACGGCTACGGCATCAACGGCCACCTGGACAGCAGCGAGCAGCCGCTGGCCGATGCTGGTGTGGTGTTGCTGGGCATCAACGGTACGGAGATGCGCGAGTCGTTCGACAGCTTCAGCTGGACCGGCCCGTATGAGGGCACGCACAAGGTGGTGCAGGCGGGGCTGGAGCAACTGGCCGCGCGCCAGTGCATCGACCGCAAGCGGGTGTACCTGATGGGCTTCTCGCAGGGCTCGCAGCATGCCGGCGCGCTGCTGGCGCAGCATCCGGATGACTATGCCGGCGCATTGCTGGTGTCGCCGGGTGGCTGGCGCCAGCCGGTGCCCACGCAGAGCAGCGCGCACGGCAAGCGGGTGTTCGTCATCAACGGCGAGCAGGAAGGGCCGGCGAACCAGAAGATGAGCGCGGATTTCCGCGCCCTTTTCAGCGATGGCAACGAGCTCCGGTCGCGTACCCATGAGGGTGGCCATTTCTATCCGGACGACTGGAAGACCTCGTTCCCACAGGCCATCCGCTGGCTGATGGGCAAGGGCGGCTGAGCGAAGCCCACCGGGTGGCAGGCGGTGGGCGGGAACCACGTCGCCCACTGCTTCCCCAAAGGCAACGCCACGAGCCCGCCTGCGGGCCTACTGCGCGCTGCCTGCGTTGTCTACGCTGATCCCACACGGCCCTTGCCGTGCTCCGGGGCCACGACAGCTCGTGGATCCCGTCTTCAATCGAACCAGCGGCGCTGTGCTGCAGGGCATTGCTGCCCGGCAACGCCATGCCCTGCGCCGTGCGAAGGCGTACCCCGGAACTGTCCGCCGGCMCTGCTTCACTGCCTGCCAGCCAACCTTCGTGGAGATCGCCCCATGTTCAGCCTGGAAAACACCATTGCCCCTGCCGCGCCCGCGCTCGACGAGCTTGTTCCCTCGCGTTACGCCCTGAAAGTCGGCGATATCGATGTGCTGGTGGTCAGCGACGGCGTGCTGCCGCTGCCRACGCAGATGCTCGGCCACAACGTGCAGGCGTCCGAGCGCGCCGAATGGTTCGACGAGATGTACCTGCCACAGGATGCGTTCGACTGGGCGTTGAACGTGATGGTGGTGCACAGCGGTGAGCGCACCATCCTGATCGACGCCGGCCTGGGCATGGACCCGGACCTGCAGCTGCCGCGCGCCGGGCAGCTGATCCGTCGCCTCGGCGCTGCCGGTATCGACCTGCGCGAGATCACCGATGTGGTGATCACCCACATGCACATGGACCACATCGGTGGCCTGTTGGTGGACGGAGTGAAAGCACAGCTGCGGCCGGATCTGAAGATCCATGTCGCGGCGTCGGAAGTGGCGTTCTGGAAGTCGCCCGACTTCACCCGCACCAACATGCCACAGGGGTTCCCGGACGCGCTTCGCGCAACGGCCACGCATTTCTGGGCCGAGTACGGCAGTTTCGTGCACACCTTCGAGGATGAGCATGAGATCGCACCGGGCGTAGTCGCGCGCCGCACCGGCGGCCACACGCCGGGCCACTGCGTGGTGCGCGTTGCTTCGGGGGGCCAGGCGCTGACCTTTGCTGGCGATGCCGTGTTCGCCGTCGGTTTTGATCAACCGAACTGGCACAACGGTTTCGAGCACGACCCGGAGGAAGCGGCGCGGGTGCGCATTGAACTGCTCAATGCGCTGGCCGGCACCGGCGAGATGCTGGTGGCCACGCACCTGCCGTTCCCGTCGGTGGGCCGGGTGTCCCGCGACGGCGAGGCGTTCCGCTGGGTGCCGGCGTTCTGGGATTTTTGATCAAGTTTTCTGGACTTCACGTCACCAATGGTCCCGGACAGGGGCGCACAGTAGCCCCTGTCGAAACCCACCCATCCGCTGGAGGTCCACCATGAACACCGTTACCCGCACCCTCGCTGCAACTGCCCTGGCCCTGTCGATGCAGGCGGGCCTGTCCGCCCAGGCCGCCGCGCCGGCACACCCGTCCGCGCCCAGCGTTGTCACGCGCACCGCCAGCACCATCACCACCGCCGATGGTGTGCAGCTGTACTACAAGGACTGGGGCCCGAAGAACGGGCCGGTGGTGACCTTCAGCCATGGCTGGCCGCTGGATTCGGACAGCTGGGAATCGCAGATGATGTTCCTGGCGGACCACGGTTACCGGGTGGTCGCACACGACCGCCGTGGCCACGGTCGTTCCAGCCAGCCCTGGGATGGCAACGACATGGATCACTACGCCGATGATCTGGCCACGGTGATCAATACGCTGGACCTGAAGGACGTCACACTGGTGGGCTTCTCCACCGGCGGCGGCGAAGTGGCGCGGTACATCGGCCGCCATGGCACGGGACGGGTGAAGAAGGCCGTGCTGATCAGTTCGGTGCCGCCGTTCATGCTGAAAACCGCAGACAACCCGGGTGGCGTTCCGATCGAAGTGTTCGACGGCATCCGCAAGGCGCAGCTGGAGAACCGCTCGCAGCTGTACAAGGACATTCCGTCTGGTCCGTTCTATGGATTCAACCGACCGGGCGCGAAGGTCAACCAGGCGATGGTCGATGCATGGTGGGCGCAGGGCATGCTGGGTGGGCAGAAGAACACCTACGACTCGATCGCCGCGTTCTCGGCGACCGACTTCCGCGCTGACCTGCAGAAGTTCGATGTGCCGACCCTGGTGATCCACGGCGACGACGATCAGATCGTGCCGATCGACGTGGCGGGACGGATGTCGGCCAAGCTGATCAAGGGCGCCAGGCTGATCGTCTACCCGGGCGCGCCGCATGGTCTGACCGAGACCCACAAGGACAAGGTCAACCAGGACCTGCTGGCCTTCCTGCAGCAGAAGTAACCGCAAGGGCAGCCGTCAGGCGGCACGGAGACCGGTAGAGCCACGCCATGCGTGGCTTTGCTGTGCATGAGAGCAACCGCATCCACGCATGGCGTGGATCTACTGGATTGACGCAGGGTGGAAAGCCCGCCGGCAGAGCCACGCCATGCGTGGCTTTGCTGTGCATGAAGGCAACCGCATCCACGCATGGCGTGGATCTACTGGATCAAGGTTGGCTGGTTCAGGCCCTGCAGCTTGTGCGGGTTGCGCTGCACCAGGATCTGCACGATCTGCTCGCCGTTGGTATCGAAGGCCATTGCCGATTCCAGCACGTCATCGAAGTAGCGCAGCAGCCCCAGTCGTCCATTGATCATGCTCGGCACCATCCGCAGCTGGTCCTTGCGCCGCAGGTGCGGGGCGTACAGCAGCTGTGCGATGCGTGCGCCGCCGACCATCGGTTTCGGGAAGCTGGTGACGATGCCGCCGCCATCGCCGATCAGCACGGCCGATTCGGCCATCAGGGTTTTCATCGTCCCGAAGTCGCCATTGGCGATGGCCTCTGCGAAACGCCGCATCAGTTTCTGGTGCACGTCCTGCGGCACGTTGTAGCGCGGTCGCTCCTGCCGCAGCTGCAGGCGTGCGCGGTGCACGATCTGCCGGCAGGCGGCTTCGGTCTTGTCCAGCGTGCGTGCCACCACGTCGTAATCCTGGTCGAACACATCGTGCAGCAGGAACGCGGCGCGCGCGTCCGGGGCCAGCCGCTCCAGCACGTTGAGGAAGGCCACCGACAGATCACTGGCCGTTTCCAGCATGTACTCGGGTGTGCCGGTGTCTTCGGTGAGCAGCGGCTCGGGCAGCCACATGCCGACGTAGTGCTCGCGCGTGCGCCGGGCCAGGCGCAGGCCATCGATGGCGCGGCGGGTGGTGGTGGCCACCAGCCAGGCTTCGGCGTTCTCGATGTCCTGCTGATTGGCGCCATGCCAGCGCAGCCAGACATCCTGCACCACGTCCTCGGCCTCGTGCGAGGAGCCGAGCATGCGGTAGGCCACGCCGAACAGGCGCGGGCGTAGTCGGGTGAACAGTGCGGTGGGGTCGTCCATGCCAGCAGAGACGGGACAGGTCCGCCGATTGTGACACCGGCGGACCTGTGGGAGTGGCGGGTACTGCCCCGACCGGTGGCGGTCAGCGTGGTGGCAGTACCGCCGGCTTGCCGATGTCCTTGATCAGGAACACGACGAATGTCGCCGGCTCGGTCTGGCTGGCATTGCGGCCGACGGTGTGCAGATCGTCCGGGCCTTCATGGAAGGCCTCCCCCGGGCCGAGGGTGACCTCGCGGCCGCCGGCCACGCCCATCACGATGCGGCCCTGCAGCACATAGACGAAGCCGTGGGCGTCGTGCCGGTGCACGGGATCGGCGCCGYCGGGTGGGTACTGCACCGTCAGGATCAGTGCCTCCTTGCCCGGCTGTTCCGGCAACGGACGGGTCATGACCTCGCGCACGATGGGCTCGGGTGCGGTGGGCGGCGGCGTGGCGGCGATGCTGGTCAACGGCAGCAGGGCCAGCAGCGCCAGGGAACAGAGAGAACGCATGGCAGGTCTCCAGCAGGAAATTGGGCAGTCGACGCTCAGGCCAGACCGGCCTTGTCCAGGCCAAAGGCCTGGTCCAGCGAGCCGGGTTGCGTACGGAAGGCGACGTTGGCGCGGTTCCATGCATTGATCGCCATCACCGCGTAGGTCAGATCGACGATTTCCTGTTCGGACAGCTGACTACGCACGCGCTCATACACGTCGTCCGCAACCCCCTGCGCAGGCAGGTGGGTAAGTGCGTCGGTCCACGCCAGGCAGGCACGTTCGCGCGCACTGAACAGGTTCGATTCACGCCACGCCGCGACATGGTGCAGGCGCAATGCGCGCTCGCCACGGATCGTCGCTTCCTTCACGTGCATGTCCAGGCAGAACCCGCAGCCGTTGAGCTGCGAGGCGCGGATGTTGACCAGGTCGATGATGGCCGCTTCGATCGAACTGTTGTGCACGGCATGGGAGAAGGTGCCGAGCTTCCTGAAGAGTTCGGGCGACTGTGCGGCGTAGTCCAGGCG
>NZ_JBFRFE010000249.1:0-5614 GCF_052114665.1 Stenotrophomonas sp. 2YAF22
CCTCGGCACCGCAGGGCTGGGAGGTGCTGCACGCCGATGAGAAGGGCTCGCGCCGGCAGACGCTGGAACAGTTCCGCGAGGAC
Source organism: Stenotrophomonas sp. 2YAF22 (assembly GCF_052114665.1). Classification (NCBI taxonomy): domain Bacteria; kingdom Pseudomonadati; phylum Pseudomonadota; class Gammaproteobacteria; order Lysobacterales; family Lysobacteraceae; genus Stenotrophomonas; species Stenotrophomonas sp. 2YAF22. Next base: position 84 of record NZ_JBFRFE010000249.1, read on the forward strand.
GCGAAAGGCAAGCAGCGGCAGATCGTGGTCTATCGCCTGCGTGCGCCGCCGGACAATGCCATCGCCGATGCCGTGGCCACCGCGCGCACGATGCTGGGCAAACCGTACAACACTGCCTACGTGTTGAACGACGACAATTACTACTGCTCGGATTTCATCGAGCGCGCGTTCCGTGCGCACCATGTGTTCGCACTGCAGCCGATGAACTTCCGCAACCCGCAAACCGGTGAGATCTCCCGGCACTGGGTTGATCTGTATCGCGGCATGGGCATGGAGGTGCCGCAGGGCCTGCCCGGTACCAACCCCAACGACATGGCTGCAGCACCGGTGCTGCAGCGGATCGGCGTGCTGGAATAAGCGAAGCCCCGCGCGGGGCGGGGCTTCGTCGGTGATGGATGGCGGCTGCCAGGATCACTCTTCCTCGTCCTGCCCGCCCTGCTGCTGGTTCTGGTTGCGCTTCTGCTGTTCCTGCTGCTGTTGCTGCTGCTGGTCGCGGCCGCGCCCCTGCTGCTGATCCTGCTGGTTCTGCTGGCCCTGCTGCTTCTGGTTCGGGTTCTGGTTCTGCTGTGCCATGTCCGATCTCCAAATGCCACGCGCGGAATGCGGTGGACGGGGCCATCGTCGGCAGCGATTGGTTAACCATGCGTTGTGAGCGGGCTACACCCATGTGTACGTGCGTGAATGAACCGGCGCCAGCCCTTGCGGCACAAGCGACTGAAGGATTCATGCGAGTTTGGCATGTCGTCATGCTGCAGCCGGAAACGAACGCATTCAGCGTTCTTGCCCGACGCGGCGCGCGCAGCGGCGGCCTACGCCCATGGTCCCATTTGCAGCATGCAGGGCCGCCGCCTATCGTCGGAGTGACGTCACCCCGGAGATGCGCATGGCCCGCGACACTGCAGCACGCCCCACCTACGAACAGGCACTGGCCGATTTCAGCATCGAGCGCGGACAGCGACAGTTGCACGGTGACCTGCAGACCGGCATCAACGCCTGCGTGGAGTGCTGCGACCGTCACTGCGGCCGCAATGCGCTGGCGCTGCGCTGGGTGGACGCCCACGGTGCCCTGCATCGGTACACCTTCGAGGACCTGCGCGATGCCTCCGCGCGTGTTGCCCAGGTGCTGGCCGCGCAGGGCATCGGCAAGGGCGATGTGGTGGCCGGCCTGCTGCCGCGTACACCGGACCTGCTGGCGACCATCCTCGGCACCTGGCGGGTGGGCGCGATCTACCAGCCGCTGTTCACTGCGTTCGGCCCCAAGGCCATCGAGACACGGTTGAAAACCGGGCGCACCGCACTGGTGGTGACCGACAGCACGAACCGCAGCAAGCTGGACGAGGTCGATGGCTGCCCGCCGGTCGCCACCCTCCTGGCACCGGAGCAGACACTACGTGCCGGCGACATCGACTGGACTGCACGCACCGCCGATGCCACACCTGATTTCGCGCCGGTGATGCTGCGCGGCGATGCGCTGATGGCACTGCTGTCCACCTCCGGCACCACCGGCAGCCCCAAGGGCGTGCCGGTGCAGCTACGCGCATTGCTGGCCTTTGCCAGTTACATGCAGTTGGCCGTGGACCTGCGCCCAGAGGACGTGTTCTGGAACATCGCCGATCCCGGCTGGGCCTATGGCCTGTATTACGCCGTGATCGGCCCGCTGCTGCTGGGCCAGGCCACCACCTTCAGCGAAGCCGGTTTCAGCGTGCAGGGGCTGAACGACATCGTCGSGCGGYTGGGTGTCACCAATCTTGCCGGCTCGCCCACAGCGTACCGGCAGATCATCGCCGCCGGGCCCGAGGCCAGTGCGGCCATCAACGGCAAGCTGCGGGTGGTGAGCAGCGCCGGCGAACCGCTGAACCCGGAGATCGCCCGTTGGTTCGCCGCCCATCTGGGCACCACGGTGCTCGACCACTACGGCCAGACCGAGACCGGCATGGTGGTCAACAATCACCACGCACTGGACCACGCCGTGCGGCCGGGATCATCGGGCTTTGCGATGCCCGGTTACCGCGTGGCGGTACTGGACGATGCCGGCAACGAACTGCCGCCGCGCACGCCCGGCATCCTCGCCGTAGACCTGCAGCAGTCGCCGATCATGTGGTTCACCGGCTACTACGGTGCCGACACACCGGCGCTGGGCGATCGCTACTACCTCACCGGTGATTCGGTGGAATGCGAGGACGACGGCTCGATCAGTTTCATCGGTCGCTCGGACGACCTGATCACCTCGTCGGGCTATCGCATCGGTCCATTCGATGTGGAGAGCGTGCTGATGGAACACCCTGCGGTGGCGGAAACGGCGGTGATCGGCGTACCCGATCCAGAGCGCACCGAAATCGTCAAAGCCTTCGTGATCCTGCGCGCTGGGTTCAGCGGCAGCGTCACGCTGGCGCAGGAACTGCAGCAGCATGTGCGGCGACGGCTGTCCGCCCATGCGTACCCGCGCCAGGTGGCGTTCGTCGCGGAACTACCGAAAACGCCCAGCGGCAAGCTGCAGCGCTTCCTGCTGCGCAAGGCCGAGATCGAGAAGCAGGCGGCGGCTGGCTGAGGGTCTCCGGGGTCAGAGCCCCTCCTTCGAAAGGGATCTGACCCCGGGGTCGGATCCTCTCCAGCGGAGAGGCTCTGACCCCACATGACCCCGTGCTTGCGCTACGGCATCACCGGCGGCACGTAGGCCAGGGTCATGCCCAGCAGCCACAGCAACCCCAGCACCAGCGGGATGTGCACCAGCAGCTGGATGAAAGTGAAGCCGACGATGTCGCGGGCCTTCAGGCCGAGCACGCCCAGCAGTGGCAGCATCCAGAACGGATTGATCAGGTTCGGCAGCGCTTCGGCCGCGTTGTAAACCTGCACCGCCCAGCCCAGGTGCGCCTTCAGCTCGTTCGCGGCCTGCATCACGTACGGCGCTTCGATGATCCACTTGCCGCCACCGGACGGTACGAAGAAGCCCAGCACCGCCGAGTACACGCCCATCACCAGCGCGAACGTATCGGTGCTGGCCACGTGCACGAACAGGCTCGACAGCCGGTGCGCCAGCGTCTCACCGTCGCCACCGGCAGCGTGGGTGAGGATCATCGCGATGCCGCCGTACAGCGGGAACTGGATCAGCACACCGGTGGTGCTCGGTACCGCCTTGGCTACCGCGTTGAGGAAGCTGCGCGGGCGCCAGTGCAGCAGCAGGCCCAGCGAGATGAACATGAAGTTGTAGGTGTTGAGGTTGGCGATCGCGCTGACCAATGGCTTGTTGGCGAACTCGTTGAACAGCCAGCCGAAGGCCAGCAGCGAAAGCAGCACGGTCAACAACGGGCTGTACTCCAGCCACTCGCCCGGACGGGTGCGGCGCTGCAGCGGCTCCGGTTCGGCCTGCGCCGCGCCGGGGAAATCTTCGGCGGTACGCGCACTGCCGGCGGCCGGCGCGGTCAGCCAGGCGATCAGCAGCGAGACCACGATCAACACCGAGGTCAGTGCGATCGACTGCCACAGGAAGATGGTTTCAGTGAACGGCAGGACGCCGGTGATCTCCACCAGCCCCGGCGGCATGCTGGCCGGGTTGGCCTGCAGCTGCGCGGCCGACGAGCTCAATCCCATCGCCCACACCGCACCCAGACCGAGATAAGCCGAAGCACCGGCGGCGCGGTAGTCCATGCGCAGCTCGGTACGGCGGGCCAGCGCGCGCACCAGCAGGCCGCCGAACACCAGCGAGAAGCCCCAGCTGAGCAGCGAGGCGAGCATGCTGACCAGGCCCACGTACACCACCGCACCACGGCCGGTGCGCGGCACACGGGCAAGGAAATCGATGAAGCGTGCGACCACCGGTGCAGTGGCCACGGCATAGCCACCGATGACCACGAAGGCCATCTGCATGGTGAAGGGAATCAGGCTCCAGAAGCCATCACCGAAGGCGCTGGCAGTGGCCTGCGGGGTAGAGCCGAAGCCCATCGCGGCCAGCGCGACAATGACCACGCCCAGTACCGCGAACACGTACGCATCGGGGAACCATTTTTCCGCCCAGGCGGCCGAGCGCAGCGCAGCGCGCGCCATCCAGCCGTCCTGTACTGCTGCCGTCGAGGCCATCGCCTACCCTCCCAGGTTCGATGGCTCGATTCTGGGCGGTGGGATGCGGGCTGTCAGCCACCTATTGGTCGTAGATGGCCGGTGGCGGTAGTGCCGGCCGCTGGCCGGCAACCTCGGGGTCACACACGGATGCAGCCGGCCAGCGGCCGGCTCTACCTCACCTTGGGCTCAACGCAGCGCCAGATCCACGGCAATGCCGGCAAACAGCGCGGCACCCACCCAGTTGTTGTGCAGGAAGGCCTTGAAGCACGGCCCACGCTCGCGGTTGCGGCAGATCCAGAATTCGTACACCACCAGCAGCGTCGCCACCGCTACGCCGGCCAGGTAGTACCCGCCCAGCCCGCCGCGCACGCCCACCAGCGCCATCGTGGCCAGGAACAGCGCGTACAGCACGCCCTGGATGACCAGGTCCAGGTCGCCGAACAGGATCGCGGTGGAGTGCGAGCCCATCTTCAGGTCGTCCTCGCGGTCGACCATGGCGTACCAGGTGTCGTAGGCGGTGGACCACAGGATGTTGCCGGCGTACAGCAGCCAACCCAGCAACGGCACCTCGCCCTGCACGGCCGCGAAGGCCATCGGGATGCCCCAGCCGAACGACATGCCCAGATAGACCTGCGGCAGATGCGTGTAGCGCTTCAGGTAGGGATAGCTGGCCGCCAGGAACACGCCGATGAAGCTCAGGGCGATGGTCAGGCCGTTCAGGGTCAGCACCAGGCCGAAGGCCACCAGCATCAGCACCGCGAACAGCACCAGCGCCGCCCGGCCGCTGATTGCACCGGTCGCCAGCGGTCGCGCCTTGGTGCGCTCCACGTGCGGGTCGAGCCAGCGGTCGGCGTAGTCGTTGATGACGCAACCGGCCGAGCGGGTCAGCCAGACGCCCGCGGTGAACACGAACAGGGTCCACAGCGGCGGCAGCCCGCCAGCAGCCAGCCACAACGCCCACCAGGTGGGCCACAGCAGCAGCAGCGTGCCGATCGGGCGATCGGCGCGCATCAGACTCCAGTAATGCCGCCAGCGCGGCGTCGGCGCCGGATGCGGCGCGGAAAGGGGGGTATCAGCCATGGCACTAGGATACTCCTGTGCCTTCGGACCGACTTTGCCGGCGGGGGGAGATTTGTGCGGCGAAACTGGATAGAATGCCCATTCCGCACCGCCTCATTGCGTTGCGATGCCCGCCCCGGCCTTGGCCGACGGCGCGGCGGTTCCACCACGCGCTCGTAGCTCAGCCGGATAGAGTAGTGGCTTCCGAAGCCATTGGTCGGGGGTTCGAATCCCTCCGGGCGCGCCATCTTCTTGTCGGCTTCGGCCTGCCAATCACCGGGCAGATTCGCCCGCGCATGTCTCCGTTCTCAGTTTATGAGTCCCGCAGGGCGCAGAATGGGATTCTGTACTCCAGCTCCATTTGGATTGAGTAGACTCGGCGCCATGGGTATCGCCTTGCCAGCACAGGACAGCCT
>NZ_JBFRFE010000250.1:0-5612 GCF_052114665.1 Stenotrophomonas sp. 2YAF22
CCAGCGAAGCCAGGCGCGCGGCCAGCACGGCGCGGGTCTCGGCCGGGTCCAGGTAACGGCCCAGGCCGCAGCCATGGTAGGTGTACAGGTGGTGCGGCAGCTCGGCGACCAGTGCCGGCGGAATGTTCACGGTGCACGAATCGCCGTAGCCGGTGGTCACGCCATAGATGACGCCATCCTCGCGCAGCAGGCGGTCGAGGAAGTCGGCACCACGCCGGATATGTGCGCGGAACGCCGGCACATCGCTCAGCGCGGCCTCGCACTTGCGCTGGGCCAGGGCGACCACGTCTTCGATGGTCAGCGGTGCATCGCCGAAACGGCACACGGGTACGGCGTCAATCGTCATGAGGAGCCTGATCCCAGAAGGGGAAGAAATTGAACCAGTCCAGCGGGGACTGGATGACCTGGAGTTCCAGCCAGCGCGCGAAGCGCTGCGCCTGTTCGGCCAGTGCGGCATCGCGTGAACCGCGCGGCAGCACCACGCGGTCGGCGAACTGTTCGAATGCCACCCGATAGCCGTCGCCCTGGTGCAGGCACGACATCGTGTAGACCGGGCAGCCGAGCGCGGCCGCCAGCGCATAGGCGCCGATCGGGAACGGCGCGCGGTGGCCGAGGAAATCAGCCATCACGCTGCGCCCGCCCTGCACCGGCACGCGGTCGCCAACGATGGCGACGAAGCCACCCGAGGCGACCTTGTCGGCCAGCATCATCGCCGTGGCCGGGCCCATCTCGGTAACCTGCACCAGCTCCACCGCGGCCAGCGGGTCCAGCCGCTGCAACAGCCGGTTGAAGCGCTGCGCGTGCGCGGTATGCACCAGCACGGTGATGCGGAAGCCCGGCACCTGCTCGGCCAGCACCTGGCACAGTTCCAGGCAGCCGATGTGTGCGGTCAGGATGAGGCCGCCTTCGCGGCGCGCGATCCTGCCCAGCACCAGGTCACGCTGCAGGCGGATTCGCTCGGGCGGATAGCGGCCGCCGAGGCCGAGAATCTTGTCCAGCATCGTGTCGGCGAAGCTGAAGAAGTGGCGCAGGCTGTCGCGCCGGGTGGGCGCATGGCCCAGCGCACCGGCATGGGCCTGCAGCCGCTGCAGGTACTGCATCGAGGCCTGGCGACCGACGCGGTTGCCCAGCCAGTGGCAGGCCACGACCGGCCACACGCAGAGGTGGAACGGCCAGCGCCCGAACCAGCGGTGCACCCAGCACAGGAACAGCACGCCGGCCACCGACGTGGACTCGCCGATGTCGGCCCAGTGCGGGGCGTCGTGCGCGTGACTCATCTCAGCCCTGCCCCTGCAGGCGGCGCCACAGCAGGCGCGGCGCGCGCCAGAGCATGCCGAAGAACAGCCGGGTATGCATGCGGCTGATGCGCACGTTGTCGCGCCACACATCGAAATGCGAAACGCCGTCGGCCGGATAGGTCACCCGCGTAGCCAGGTGTTCGACCGGTACCTGCCGCCAGTACAGGCGCACCATCACTTCGGAGTCGAAATCCATGCGCCGGCCGATGGTTTCCTCGCCGACCAGGCGCAGCACCGGCGGCAGCGGATACACGCGGAATCCACACATGGTGTCGCGCAGGTGCAGCGACAGCGTGTTGATCCACACCCAGATGTGGGTGGCGTAGCGACCATACAGGCGCGCCTTCGGCACACTGGCATCGTAGGCGGGAATGCCGCAGATCACGGCGTCCGGCCGCGCGCGGGCGGCGTCGATGAAGCGCGGCAGGTCGCCGGTGTCGTGCTGGCCGTCGGCATCGATCTGCAGCACATGGGTATACCCACGACGCTGCGCTTCGGCGAAACCGGCCAGCATCGCACCGCCCTTGCCTTGGTTCGCGTCCAGCCGCAGCAGGTCGACACCCGCTCGCCGTGCCAGTTCCCGCAGCACCAGCGCGCAGGACGGCTGCGAGCCATCGTCGACCAGCAGGCAGGGCAGGCCCGCAGCCTGCACGCCATCGACGACCGCGCCGATGGCGTGTTCGTGGTCGTACACGGGAATGACCACCAGCGGCGCGAACGCGCCGCCAGCGGTGGCCGGCTCAATGCGCATCGGCGAACACCACCCTGYCGCTGGCGTGCACGCCATGCACCGAGGTGTAGCGGAACGTCAGCACGCCGCGCCCGGTGTCCCACTCCAGGTGCAGGGTCAGCTCGTCGCCGGGGCGGGCCACGCGCTGGAACTTCACTGCATCCATGCGCTGGAAACCAACCGGCAACACGAAGGCCTGGCGGCCGAAGCGCACCGCCCAGTCCAGCTGGGCGACGCCGGGCAGGATCGCCGCCTGCGGGAAGTGGCCCTGGAACGCGCGCAGCGCGGGGTCCAGCGTCATCCGCAGGGTGGCCGCCGCCTCGTCGCGACAGTCCCAGACCGGCACCGGCATCATCGGCTGGAACAGCGCCACCAGTGCGGCCTGGGTGACCTTGCCCTGGGCATTGATCGGCAGCGATTCGACCAGGCGCCAGCGCCGTGGCCGGGTAACCGCATCGTGGCCCTGCGCCAACCGCGCACCGAGCCGCTGCCCCAGCGCACGCCGTGCGCTGTCACCGGCACGTGCCAACGCCGGATCGGCCGGCACCACCACGGCCGCCAGCTGCTCGCGCTGGCCCTGCAGCACCAGCACGCGCACGTCCTCGACTTCTGGATCCTCACGCAGCGCGCGCTCCAGTGCATCCAGCGAAACGCGGCGTTCTTCGATCTTGACGATGCGGTCGGCACGGCCCAGCAGGCGGAAACGGCCATCGGCCAGTGCTTCCACGCGATCCTGGGTGCGCCACCAGTCCAACGTCTCCAGGTGCGGCGAGGCCACCGCCAGGCAGTCCTCCTCGATCCGCCACTGCACGCCTGGCAACGGCTGCCACGGCGGTGCATCGGTGTCCCAGCGGCGCCAGGCGATGCCACCGGTTTCACTGCTGCCGTAAACCTCGGTGGGCGCCACGCCCAACCACTGGCGGACCTGACGCGCGGCGTCCTCGGGCAGCGGGCCGCCGGAGGAGAACACCGCACGCAGGCGGCCGTGCAGGCTGGCCCAGTCGAGCTGCTCGGGCAGGCGCTTGAGATGGGCCGGGGTCGCCACCAGCACCGTGTCGGTACCGGCCAGCGCGCCCACCAGGTCTTCGTGGAAGAAGCGCCGGGGCTGGATCGCACGGCCGGCAGCCAGCGGCCACAGCACGCGGAACAGCAGGCCGTAGATATGCTGGTGGGACACGGTGCCATGTACCTGGGCACCGTCGAGCTGGGCGCCGAAGGCAGCCTGCAGCGCATCGACTTCGCGCGCCAGCTGGTCCAGCCGCTTGCTGATCGCGCTGGGCTGGCCGGTGCTGCCGGAGGTGAACACGCACAGTTCGCAGGCGCGCTCGTCCAACGGCAGCAGCGCCACGTCGGCGGCGGCGCTGTCGGTGGCCTGCAACGGCTGGTAATCCGCCGACAGGTCGCCTGCGAAGCCACTCACCTGCGGCTGCAGCGCCTGCAATGTCGCAGGCAGGTTGTCGGCGGCCAGGAACACCCGCTTGCCGGCATGCCAGGCACCGAACAACGCCGCAGCGAAGGCCACGGTGTCATCGAAGTAGAGCGCCCAGTCACGACCTTCGGCAGCGCTGAAAGCGTCATGCCAGGCCAGTACACGCAGGCGGAAGGCAGCGTGGTCGACGGCAACGCCATCGCAGATACCGATGTCGCGGCCGGGCTGCGCCGTGGTCAGCAGCCGATCCAGGGCGATCCAGTCAGCCATGCGCGTGCGCTGCCTTGACCCGACGCCGTACCAGCCATTCGCCCCCGAACAACAATCCCATCATCACGTACGCCAACAATCCGTTGTAGAGCATCCAGACCCGGTCCGACGCATACAGCGCGGTGAGCAGGGCGAGACCACCATTGAGAACGAAAAAGCCGCACCACACCTGGGTGACACGACGGGTATAGATCACCGCGAACGGTGGCAGGTCCGGCTCCTGCAGGCGCGCCAGGCGTTCCACCAGGGGCGGACCGAAGCGCAGGCTGGTGGCGAACACCGTCAACATCACCACGTTCACCAGCGCCGGGTACAGCTTCAGCGGCAGGGCCTGGTTGAGCACGGTGGCCAGCCCGGCCAGCAGGCCCGCGCCGGCGGCAGCGGCCCACCACAAGGGTTGCCGGGTGCTCAGCGCGCGCAGCAGGGCCAGCGCAAACAGCAGCAGCGCCAGCCAGCGCGGCTCGAAGCGGCCCATCGCCGCGTAGACCAGCACCGGATAGGCGAGCGAAATCGCTGCCACCACGACCATGCGTGCCCGTGCCATGGTCGCGGCGTCCGTGCTGCTGTCAGGCAGCGGCCTGACCGGGCAGCAGGCCATGCACAACATCAACGATGTCCTGCACGGTGCGCACGGCCTTGAACGCTTCAGGCTGCAGGTTGCGGCCGAGCAGCGGCTTGAGCTGCACGATCAGGTCCACGGCATCGATGCTGTCGATGTCCAGGTCGTCGTACAGGCGCGATTCCGGGCTGATCCGCGCCGGCTCGATCTCGAAGCTGTCGGTCAGGATGCGGACGATGCGCTCGAACAATTCATTCTTGGTCATGGCAGTTCCTGGCGCCTTACGACTGGCGGGCGGCGACGAACTCGCCGAGCGCGCGCACGCTGGAGAAATGGCGACGGGTTTCTTCCGAGTCGGCCGAGAGGCTGACACCGTACTTCTTCTGCAGCGCCAGGCCCAGTTCCAGTGCATCGATCGAGTCCAGGCCGAGGCCCTCCACGAACAGAGGCGCGGTCGGATCGATGTCCTCCGGGGTGATGTCCTCCAGTGAAAGCGAGGAAATGATCAATTCCTTGATCTCGTGCTCAAGTGCTTGCACGGGTCGGATCTCCAGACAGGTCGAAATAACGAGTGAGGTGGTCGGTGACGCGACGGGCCGCCAGGGCATCCCCCCTTGGCGAGTCATCTTCGGCCAGGAACGGCGCGATCGGGATATCTTCGCCGATCTGCAGCTGAACGTGAAAACGACGTGAGGGCACACGATACCACTTCTGGCCCTTGGTCAACGTCGGCGGGGTGCAGGTGATGCGCACCGGGGTGATGTCCAAGCGCCCGCGCACGGCGATGTTGGCCGCGCCGCGCTGTAGCCGCAGCGGCTGTCCGGGCACGCTGCGGGTGCCTTCCGGGAAGATGACCAGGGTGCCGCCGGCATGCACGGCCGCCGCGCAGTCATCGACCAGGCCGGCGCCGTCGTCATTGGAGATGTAGCCCGCCGCACGCACCGGGCCGCGCATGAACGGGTTGCAGGCCACCGCCCGCTTGACCACGCAGTCAGCGTTGGGCAGCAGGGCGATCAGGCAGACCACGTCGATCAGGGTCGGGTGGTTGGCCAGCACCAGCAGGCCGTCGCGCTGCAGGCGTTCGCGCCCGTCGACCTGCAGGGTCATCACCCCCAGCCGGCACATCAGCCACACATGGCTGGCGAAGGCACGCTGGACCAGCCGGCGGGCCCGGCGGCGACGCGCAAGCGGGTCGCGCATCAGCAGCAGTACCGGCATCACCAGCACGCCCAGCAACAGACCGCCGACGCCAAACGCGGCGAAGCTGAGGCCGGTGCCGAACACCCGCCAGGCATGATCAAGGCGGCGCAGCGCCTCAGCCACGGC
>NZ_JBFRFE010000251.1:0-5592 GCF_052114665.1 Stenotrophomonas sp. 2YAF22
CCGCCAAGGGTGATCACGTTGCGGCCGCTGTCGACGTTGACGATGGCATTGGGCCGCGCATACGGCTCCAGTACCTTCTTCATCTCCGTGGCGGAGATGAACTGCAGCGGCACCACGCGCACTTCGAAACCGCGTGCGCTGGATGCCGGCGCGGTGCTCGGCGCCACGGTGCCGGCCAGTGCCTGGTCGGCGGCGACGATGTTGTAGCGACCACCGCTGTAGACCATGCGGGCGTTGTTCCAGCCCAGCACCATCTCCAGCAGGTTCAGTGCCTGTGCCGGCGACACCGGCTTGGGCGTGGCCAGCGTCACCGTGCCCTGCACCCCCGGGGCGATCACGTAGTTCTGGCCGAGCATGTCACCGAGGATGGCCTTGACCACCGCGTGCACCGACTCGCCCTCGAAGTTGAAGGTGGCTTCGCCGGAGCTGGCCGCATGCAACGCGGGCGACGGCTTGCGCGCGGCCTCGCGGTTGATCATGGTGCCGGTGCCGCGACGGATCACCGCCTGCGGCGTTCCCTGGGCTTGATCGGCCGCTTCGGTCTGCGCATCGGTGGCGGCCTGACCGGCGCTTGCCGATGGCTGCAGGTTGCCGTTGCGTTGCACATGCGGGGCCGACACGGTGCTGCAGCCGACCAGCAGTGTCAGGGCAAGGGACCAGGGAAGAAAACGCAGATTCATGCATTCACTCTATCGGTTGGTGCCATCGCCCGGGGGCGGCGACGGTTGTTGCTGCTGTTGCTGCAGCTGACGGCGGCGGGCCTGGATGCGTTCGCGGATGGCCTGCATCTGCGCTTCGCTGGGACCGTTGGTATTTGCAGGGGGTGCGGCGGCTGCGGCCGGTGCAGGCGAGGCGGGAGCCACATTGCCATCGGCGGCACGGGGGTTGGGCAGGGTCTGGCTGGGCGTTGGCTGTGGCGGCGGAACCACCGCGCCGGGCACAGGCGGTGTGCCATTGGCCCCGCGCAGCGCGGTCGGCGCTTCACCGCCCTGGCCATTGAACACGGCCAGCTCCAGCACTTGGCTGCCACTGGAGCCGATCACCGTGGCCTGGCGCGGTTCCAATGCGACCAGTTGCCAGCCATCGACTGCATCGCCATTGAGGCGCAGGCGCAGCGACCGGCCCTGCTCGGTGGTGAAGGTGGCCATGCTGAAATCACGGGTCATCAGCACGCCGGTCAGGCGCAGCGCGGGACTGGCGGCCGCTTCGCTGCCCCCCAGCAGATACGGGCGCGGCTTGCGGTCTTCGGCAAACAGGGGCCGTTCGCTGATCACGCTATAGCTGTCTGCGCCGGCCATGCGTTCGGGCGCCAGCACGGGCAGCGCCGGCAACGCGGCCTGCGCGTCGCCCTCTGTGCTGACCGTGGGCAGCTGGCTGCCCAGCCCGAAGCCGGTGGCCAGCCAGGTCGCCGCAGCCCATCCGGCCACCGCCAGCAACAACCCGGTGCGCAGGTTGATCTGCTCAAGCTTCATCGGCCACCTCCTGCGCATCGGCAGCAGGCTGCTCCGCTGGTGCAGGTACAGGTGCCGGCGGCGACACCACCGGCGCCGCTGCAGGCGGTGTGGCCACGGGCGCTGTGGAGGAATCGGCGGCAGCACCCGGCAACAGGTAGCCGGCCAGCTCGAAGGACACATCCAGGCCGAGGCCGGATTCGTTCGGCGATTGCTGGAAGCGCTGCGCGATCAGGTTGAGGTTGTCCACGAACAGGCGCGGGCTGCCGGTCTCCAGACTGTGCAGCACGGTGGCCAGTTCGGCCACGCCACAGCGCAGGCGCACCTGCATGGCCACGCGCACGAAGGCGGCATCGCGACGGTTGTCGCTCAATGGGGTGCGGTTGCTGATGGTGCAGCTGCGGTTGCCCGGGCTGGCCATCGCCACCGCATCCTGCAGGCGTGCGCCGAGCGCGGCCGCAGCGGCCTCGGCGGTGGCTTCCTGCAGGAAACCCGGGCGCTGCTGCAGGGCGTCGCGGGTCGCGCGCAGCCGCTGTTCGATCTGCGGCTGCTGCTGCAGCTGCGCCTGCACGCGCTGCTGGCGCTCGCGCAGGGCAGCGGCATCGGCATCGATCGCGCGCAGCGGCTGGGTGAACCACGGGTGCACCAGCAGCAGGTAGGCCAGGCCCAGCACTGCCAACAGCAGTGCCAGTGCCAGCCAGCGGTCACGGCGTGCGCTTGGCATCGGCATTGGCCGCCTCCGTGGTTGCAGTCGGGGCGGGTGCCGGCGCCGGTGCTGCCGAAGGCAATGGCTGCAGCTCGGCGGTCAGGGTGAAGCGGTCGCGGCCACTGGCGGCACCGTCAGCCTGCAGCACGCCGGTGAGATTGACCTTGCGCCACTGCGGCGCGTCCTGCAGCAACGGGACCAGCTGAGATGCTTCGCTGCTGAGGCCGATCAACTGCAGGCTGTTGTTCTCGATCGCCAGTTTTTCCAGGTAGGTGCCATCGGGCAGGCGTCGGGTCAGCTCGTTCCAGACTTCGACGGTACTGGCGCGCTGGTTGCGCTGTGTTTCCAGGAACGCCGCTCCATCCAGCAGCGCCTGCAGCTGGCTGCGTTCGCTGGCCACGCCACGCGCACTGCGGGCGCTGCGCTCGACGTCTGCGCGCAGCGCATCGACGGCGTCACGACGGTTGTCCAGCAGCTGCATCGCCGCCAGCACCAGCATCACCAGGGCAGCCATGGCAAGCAGCAGATTCCAGCGCCGCATCGGGTCCGGTCGCTGCTGACGCTGCGCGGGCGGCAGCAGGTTGACCTGCAGCGCGCGGCCCTGGGCATCGATCGCATCGACACCGGCCAGCACGTCGGCCCACGCTCCGATCTGCGCGCGCCAGTCATCCAGCTGGCGCAGCGGCCAGGCCACCAGCTCCACCTGCAGCAGGCCTTCGCCGGCACTGCCCAGCTCACGGATGTCATAGCTGACCTGGCTGGCTTCGAACGGTGTCTGCCGGTCGATCTCGTAGCCGACCACCGCACGCAGGCGGTCAGCGGCTGCGGCAGGCAGGCGCAGAGTACGCCGCAGGACCTGCCCGGCCGGCAGCAGCCACACCCGTGGCAGGCTGCGCAGGCGCAGCTCCAGCACGCGGTCCAGGTCCGCCGGTTGCAGCGGCCATGGAAGGCGGGCTACAGGCTCGAGGCCGTCACCGGTTTCGCGCCAGACCTGCAACTGCCCGTCTTCGCACTGCAGCAGCAGGCGGGTCTGCGACCAGCCCAGCGCCCATTGCCAACGCATCGGCACCCAGGCCAGCAACGACTGCCGCCACCAGCGCAGGAAACGGCCGGCACCGGGGCCGATCTGGCCCTGCACCTGCCGCAGACTGTCCTGCCACGCCGTCATCTTGCTGCCATTCCCTGCTCCCAGCGAAGCACTGTGTAGGTCCGGCCGGGCACCCCGCCCGATCCGTTGCGCACCACCGCCTGCAGCACCGACAGGCGTCCGCTGCCGTCAGTGGCGCGGGACTCGATACTATAGGTGCCACTGCCGCTGGCAAGCGCCGATGCACCCGCAGCGTTATCTCCGTCACGCTCCTGCTGGGCGCGTTGCGCCAGCAGTTGTTCCGCATCCAGGCCCATTGCGGTCAACACCGGGCCACTGGCGAAGCGTGGATCCGGTCGCGCCTGCCGGCTGTAAAGCGTCAGGTGCGGCAGCATCGCGGCATACAGCGGCCCGCGCATCCCCAGCACCCGCTGCAGTTCGCCCAGGGTTTCAAAGCGCTTGTTGCGCGGGCCATAGGGCAGGCCTGCGGCGGCGTACTCGGGCGCTTCGGCACCACCACCGGGCTGCAGCAGGCTGTCTTCGTCGCGCCAGTCGATGATCGCACCGGCCAGCTGCCTGGCGCTTTCTGCTGGCTCGCCCAGTGCCTGCATGAATGCGGACAGCAGGGCCGCATCGGCCAGGTTGAGGTTGATCTTGCCGTTCTCGTCCAGCACCCGGATCTCGATGCGGGCGTCGTCGAACTGCCAGCGATAGGCCCGGCCGTCGGCCTGCCACGGTGGACGCTGCGGGTCTGGCTGCAACCGCAGCAGCGCGTACTCCAGGCCCGCACGGGCGCGCTCCTGGCCGCGTGCATCGTCACCGAGCACCCGCTGCTGCAGGTGTTCGACCCGTGCGCTGAGCGCAAAAGCGCCGACCAGTGCGGTCATCAGCGCGATCAGCCACAGCACCAGGACCAGCGCGGCACCACGTGGACGCTTCATCGCGCGCCTCCGCTGCCGCCAGCCCGCAGTGCCACCACCAGCGGCGGCCATGGCGTGCCCCGGGTTGGCACGATCTGCACCTCCACCAGCAACGGCAGGCGACGGGTGTCCTCCCAGCGTGGCAACCATTCGGTCAACTGCCCGTTGCTGGCGTCGACACCGCGATAGCGCAGCCTTACGTCCTTCAACTCGTCCGCCAGCACTTCGGGCGGGCGCGGCGGGTTCTCTTCGATGCGCTCGCCTTCCTGCAGCAGCACCAGTTCCAGCAGCAAGCGGCGGTGGCCGGCTGCGCCATCCACCTGCAGCGCATGCAGGTAGGGGCCGCCGCGACCGAGATAGCCCGGCAGGTCGGCAACGAACTGCATGCCCTGATCGTCACCCTGGAAGAACACCGGTTCGCGGGTAGGATCGGGCACTTCCAGCGGGCTGCGCAGGGCGCTGGCGAGCTGGCGCCGCAGCAGGGCCTGCACTGCGCGCATGCGTTCGCTCTGCGCGGCAATCTGCTCACCGCGCTGGCTGATCGCCATCGCCGAGCGCACGCTGGCGAACGCCAACGCCAGGCCGCCTGCCAGCAGCACCGTGGCCAGCATCACTTCGATCAGGGTGAAGCCCCGCGCGCGGCGCCTCATCGCGCATTCTCCAGCGCGGGCGGCAACAGACGCAGGCTGCGCCAGCGCAACTGCTCGCGCTCGCTGTCGCCCCAGCGCACTTGCAGCTGCAGTTCCGCCAGCCAGGGTGCGCCCGGCGACTGCGCAGCGGGCAGTGCACCACTACGCGGCTCGGCCCAGGGCTGCACCTGCAGCTGCCAGTGATAACGCCCCTGCTCCCACTCGCCCTGCTGGCTGCCGGCCTGCAGCGGCGCTTCCACGCCGGCAGCGGCCAGCAACGATTGCGCGTGCAGCACCGCGCGCGTGCGCAGCTCGGCATCGCGCACCTGCCGCGCGCCACCGGACAGGCTGCCCAGCAACAGCGTCAACGCCAACCCGAGCAAGGCGAAGGCAACGATCACTTCCAGCAGGGTGAAGCCACGGGCGCGCGACCTCATTGGGCCCGCCACGGTCCGGAACGGACTTCACCGGTCAACCAGCCCACATCGATGCGCCATTCGGCGCTGTCCAGCTGCAGGCGGATGCGGCCGCCACTGGAGCCGCCGTCGGGATGGAATTCGATCACGCCCTGGCCGGGCGCAGTGGCCAGCTGCGCGGCACCTTCGAACTGCACCTTCAGCTTGGCCGGCACTTCACCGTGGCGCTGGCTGGCGCCCTGCCAACGATGCTGCGCCGGTTCGATCACGAAGCGCTGCGGTTCGCCGCGGGCAATGGCCTGCGCGCGCACCATGCGCAGCTGGTTGGCGATGTCCTTGCCGGCACTGCGCAGCTGCATGCCGGCAAAGCCGCGCGACATGCC